>JASLXL010000035.1 GCA_030740335.1 SAR202 cluster bacterium
CCTGGGTTGGAACGACCACGAGATATACTTCGACCTGGACAAAGTTGCCGAGATGGCCGAAGTAATCCGACGCGTGAAACCAGATATCGTGATCACGCATCTACCGATAAACAACGGAGCCGTGGACAACGACCACCCCAACACGGGACAGATCGTCATGAAGGCATTGGAAACGGTGGCGAACAGGGTGCGACAGTTTGACGGGGTTGATGCCTATCACGGCGTAAAGCAGGTGTTCTTTTCGTTTGCCGCGGGAGAAGAGGTGAATTCCAACAGCGTCTTTACTCCCGGCATCGTGCCCGATGTCTGGGTGGACACCTCCGCGGTCATAGACAAAAAGATACACGCGATCGACCAGCTTGTGAGCCAGGGCTACCATGGGGAAACGGCTCGCTGGGTAGTGGAGGCACGTGACGGGCGCTGGGGCATGCTCGCGGGATGTGCCTACGCGGAGCCATTCCTACGACCGACGGCCATCACCTACGACACGTTGCCGATGCCCCCACGGGTGGTCAGCAAGGAGTACGAACCGACGGTGTTGCACTCGGGCCGGACGACGGCTCACAACGTGCCATCCGCTACCCCACCCGCAGCATATCTACTGCATCCGTAACCAGGACCAAACTCTCCAAAGTCAGCACGTCCCCATCGCGCGCCGATGGGAACGTGCCTCGGGTCGTTTTGTTACAGCCGCGCTGATCTAGAAGGTGCCGTCTAGACCTCGTACCTTGGCTGACGCGGCGCACGGGCTCGGTTCAGCGTCAGGTTTCGGCGCCCCAGGGGTAGATCGACGCGCCCACCGCCTCCGAGGTGCGACTCGATGATGGCGAACGACATTTCGAGCGAGGCTCGGGCCGTACGAATGCCGCCTCGTGTCGGCTCGCCAGTATCGAGAGCGTGGGCCAGGTCCTCCACGATATTGACCACGGTACTGACGGCCTTCACCTCTGGAAATTCGCGGGCTACGATGGTAGGTCTTCCGCCACTATCCAACGGGCCTGGCCCATGGTAGTCGAACTCCTCACCGTCGTCGATGATGGTGATGTAGCCCTTCTCGCAGACCACCTGGTAACTGCCGCCAAGACCGGTATCGAGTGCGTAGCAGGTCACCCCGTTTGCAAACCGGATGATGCCTTCCCCCACAGGATCCTCAAGCAGGGTGTCGCCGTCGACCATGGAGTCGTCAGGGAGATTGCCCTGCACCCATTCGACGGGTTGGTCACCGTTCAAACTCAGCACGGTGTCAAAGGCGTGGCTGCCCGAGTTGTAAAGTGCGCTCGTGTTGTAGATCACGATAGCCTTCATCGGACCCAGCTCACCACTGTCGACGATCTCCTTTACCTTGTCGAAGTGCAGGGACCAGCGACGGTTCGTCCCCATGTTGAAAGCTACGCCGTTCCGCTCGATTGCATCTACCATCATATCGGCTTCGTCAAGGGATGCAGCAAGCGCCTTCTCAGCGTAGATGGCTCTTACTCCATGCTCTGCCGCGTAGATGACGATCTTGGCACGATGCTCCGGCTGCGTAGCGACGCTTACGATGTCGAGCTGCTCCTTCTCGATCATCTCCCTGTAGTCTGTGTACTGACTCCCCTTGGGCACGTCATACCGGTTGCCGAACTCCTTCATCACGTCTTCCCGGAGGTCGGAGCAGGCCACCAGGTCTGTACGTCCGCTGACGAAGTACCCGCCGCCATGGGATGAGGGCGGCTGCATGCTCGGCCCCTCACGACCGACGACCTCGTTGTCGATGAACCCCCCTATTCGGCTGCATCCGATAACCGCGGCTCTGTAGGTCTTCATCCTAGCCTCCATTTAACGACATCATTGGCTGGAGCAAACTGTACCACCGGAAGAGGCTCAGCGACCACCACCAGGGTTACAGGAAATGCTATTCTGTGCGAATGAAACAACCTGTCAGGCACATCCGAGACGAGCTGTACCGAGACCGGGGCTACGATGCCCTCTGGCGGCTGCCAAACGCCGGGTTCGTACTCAGGCTCGATAATCAGTACATCTTCCTTGATCCTGTCCTGAGCTCGCCCCACAGGTACTACGAGACAATACGGCGGCGGATTCAAGAGACCGGGCAGATCCCTCACCACCAGGTTGAGCTGCAGCGCCATGAACTGGACTCCATCGCCACGGAGGTCCATGACCCTCCTCTGGCTGCCGAGGAGGTGGAGCAGGCCGACCATATCTTCATCACTCACGGACACGAGGATCACCTGGATGACGACGCGATTGGGGTGATTTCAGACCTAAAACCACAGGTCGTGGCTCCCAAGTCTTGCCACCCACGACTGGCCGAGGCAGGCCTGACTAGCAAACTACTATCGACTGCAATCTACGGCGAGACTCACAACTACGGCAATTTCTCCGTGGAAGTGGTGCCGGCTGACCACTCCAACTCGGTGTCGGCGACAGTCAACTCGGACGCGTGTGGATACCTCGTCCGGACTGTCCACGGCAATTTCTATCTGCCAGGAGACGGCGGTTTTGACCATGATGGCAAGTCGCACATCGCTCAGATGGAGGTCCACTATCTCCTTGTACCCATCAATGACACCAATCTGGGTGTCGGATTCGCGGCGCTCCTGACGTATCTCTTGCAGCCCAGGGTCGTGGTGCCCTGCCACTACGGATATACACACCCGCCTGTGAGATCGCAGGCAGGCCACCCCGCAGAGTTCGTCACTGCGCTGGCCGCGCGGGGATACGACATGCCGACGACCGACATCGTCATACTCAGCCCGGGCGGCCGGCTGGTGCTGGCCTAAATCGTGGACCAACTCGAACCCCAGACCGTGTTGATCATCGTTGGAGGGATATTCCTCCTCATCGTGTTCTCGCTGGTTCGGGGAGCACTGCGACAAAAGCCGAAGAAATCACGCTCGCGTAAGAAACAACGCACCACGAAACCCACCTCAAGTCGTCGCTCGCCACCAAGAGGCAGCCGCCCTACTCGACCACTGGCCGACGAACTATTAGACCTGGCAAGACAGGCCGGAGTAAAGTCTGCTCGAAGAGCCGAGCGCGAAGTCGAGCGTGTCGTAAAGGTCTCTCCTGGCGCGGCAATACCTCTCGCATGGGGCACCGTCGAGCAGGGCATTGAGCAGGCCGCCGAGCGAGTCGGAGCGGAGCCCGACGATCTCGATTCGACGGTAGACATGCTGAGGTATCTCGAATCGGAGAGCAATCTCTCACACGACCACGCGCGTCTGCTCCACATGATGCGGCAACTGCGAAACCGTGTGGTGCACGGAGAGCTTTCAAAAGACGAGGTCGACGGAGCTGGGGCGCAGATGTTTGGGAAGCTCGCCAGACCGCTGACTGACCTTCTCGACAAGTTGCGCTGAGGGCGGTGTCGCTAAACGGATAGCGCACATACTGGAGCCTAGCCTGTTCGGGCGGGAACTAACGGACGCGCTGGCCGCCCTTGAACACCGCGGCGACGTTCCTGATAGCAGTGATGTCCTTCGTAGGGTCGCCGACGACGACCAGGACATCGCCCTGCTTACCGACTTCCAGGCTGCCTACCTCGTGGTCGACCATACACGACCTCGCGGCGTCGCTCGTGGCTGCCACCAGAGCCTCCATCGGGGCCATGCCTGCGTCGACGTGGGCCTCAACCTCGTAGTGAAACTGTCCCATCTTGTATGGACCCCAGGCAGAGTCTGAGCCACAAACGATCGTTACGCCTTGAGACCGCATCCTCGGATGGAAGACGTGATCGGACTCAAGCTGACTCAGTACGCCGTCCAGTTGCGTCTGTTCATCCGCCGTCAGCCCCTCAAAATCTCGCTTGGATTCCAGCATCAGTTTTCGATGGCTGGTCCCGCCCAGGTTGTAGTTGACGAAAACGCCCTGTTTCGCGATGCGCTCGGCGATCTCATCGTAGTAGATCTTGGAGCCATCGGGCTCCGCGAAACGTCCGTGTATAATCGTATCGATACCAGCGTCCAAGCAGTTCACCATCGCCTGGGTGTTTACGCAGTGGGCGGCTGTATGTTTGCCAAACTTGTGAACTTCGTCGCATATTGCGGTCAACTCGTCCACGTTAAACGAAGGGCGCAGCGAGATTGAAGTGCGGGTACTGCCTCCGGAGGCGGTAATCTTGACGAAGTCAGCACCCTCCTTGACCAACTGGCGTACAGCGGCACGGCACTCGTCGACCCCGGTAGCCTGAATGCCGAAATAGCTCAGGTGCCCACCAATGATCGCTGCGGGCCGCCCCGTTAAGATCAGCCTCGGACCGGGCATTATACCCATTTCCATGGCCTGACGCAGCATCAGCGTCGTCTGGTTCTTGGCACCACAGTCGCGGACGGTCGTTACACCCGAGAGGAGATGGGCCCTTGCGTTTCGAGCTGCCTGAAGGGACAGAACCTCGTCCGGTAGAGTGGTAAGCTCGTCACCGGCTCGACCATCACCCATGCCTATCAGGTGTACATGGCTATCCACAAACCCCGGGAGGATCGTGCCGTGATCGTAAATCATCTCATCTACAGCCACGCCCTCAGGGGGCACAACCTTAGCCTCAGGGCCAACGGCGCGGATCAGATCGCCTTCCAGGAGCACAGCGCCCCGTTCGACGGCAGGTCCACCCTGGCCGTCTACCAGCATGGAGGCTTTGATAAGAGTCATTCCTGAGTTGGGCTTGAACATTTGATCCGCTCTCCTGATGTTAACTTGCAACTCGACAGATGGCTGACTTACCTATGCGGACTCCAAGCACTACTGTCAGTTCCCCCAGGGGCGTGAGTCGATGCGTAGCGTCCGGTCCATAACGGGCATGTCGACGCGAGCGCCGCCCAGTTGGTGAGAGGCGTGGAACGCGAACCCAATCTCCGTCAGACGTTGCGTTTCCTCGACATCGCACATCGTCTTCCCGCCGGTCCTCACCGCGTTTACCAGGTCGCGAACGATCGCCGATCCCCTCGCCCAGGGCTCCGTGTCCACGGGCAGAGGAACCTGGATAGGCTGCTCCGACAGTGCCTTGGTATCCGGGTCTGTTTTCCACAGGTACGCCTCGCCGGCTTCGTTCAATATTTCTAGACGTCCAGTTGTACCCAGAACCGTGAAGGCCCGGCGACCGCCCTCTCGGAGCACCGCCAACTTCACGCCGTTGTCCAGGCCCACCCATCCCCGACCGTGGGGATCCTCGCGCCGCCAGTCGTCCCACTCGTTCGGGTCGTCGATGATCGCTGAGGCCCAGACCGGCTCCGCGTCTCCAGCCATCCCGAGGGCCAGGTCGTACCAGTGGCAACCGTGGTTGATCAATTCCGTGACGCCGAACATCAATACCGAAGTGACCTCGCCAATGGCACCATCACGGAGCAGTGAGATCAGTGCCTGGTACTGCCTCGACCACCGAAGCTCTGTACCGTTGGCCAAGGGCACACCCGCGTCGCGGCAGGCCGCAAGGATACGGTCGGCCTCTTCCAGGGTGGTGGAGAGTGGCTTCTCGACGACGACCCCTCGGACCCCGGCCGCGACCGCCGCCTCGACGTGCTCTGCGTGGTACGTCTGACGCGTCGATACGCAGACGATGTCGGGCTTGATCTCACCAAGCATTTTGTCGTAGTCGTCGTAGGCCGAGATGTCGCCCCAGGTGTTATGCCATGTATTCTGGAACTGTTGGCGCGTCTCCGCCCCACGATCGAAAATGGCAACCACATTCGCCTCGGGTACAGGTGCAAAACCGGAGGCCCAGTTGTGCCCGCCGGGGGTAGTCTGAATCTGTCTGTGACATCCTGCTATCGCTACACGCAAAGCATCTGAATGGACGGGCATCGATCTCTCCTTGCAGCAGCTTTCACTGCTATTCAACGCGGTATTTCTATTCAGCCAGATCAGCCCTCAAACCCGCCTCCATGCCCACTTCATACGCCTCCAGAGCATTGTCGATGTGAGCAGTGGTGCGAGCGCCAATGAGTGCTGCCGCCACAGTAGGATGGGATAGTACCCAGGCCATCGCCAGATTGACCATCGGCGTGCCTAGCTCCTCAGACCTGGACCTCAACTTGTCAATGATACGAAAGCTGCGGTCTGAGAAATAGATATCCGCGTGGTCAGGTAGTATGTCGAACCGAGAGCCCTTCGGGTACTGCGACCGGTCCTGGGTATACTTGCCCGACAGGAAGCCAGCGGCCAGGGGACTATACGGGGTCACGGCGATCCCTTCAGACTCGCACAACGGAAACAGGTCATCCTCGGCGTCGGGGATGGCCAGGTTGTACAGTGGTTGAGTCACCTCGAACCGGGCATAGCCGTGGCTAGCGCTGATGTCCAGGGCCTCTCTGAGCTGTGCCCCGGTATGGTTGCTGCAACCAATGACCCGGGTGAGACCAGCATCCACCAGACCCGACATCTCGGCGATAATCTCGTCGATGGGAATGCTGGAGTCGGGAGCGTGAAGCTCGAAGATATCGACGTAGTCGGTGTTTAGCCGATCCAAGCTCGCCTCGAGCATCTGTGTGATGCTTCCCTCAAGTCTGGACACCAGGAACTTGGTGGTGATCACCACGTCCTTGCGGGACCCTTGTGACTTCAGCCAACGGCCCAGTACACGCTCAGAAGAGCTGACCTCGTGAGTCACCTCACGCACCTCATCAAACCCGAGGTATTCGGCCCGGTCGAGCCTGGACTGCGCTCCTCCGTAGATTTCGGCGGTATCGAAGAGCGTGATGCCCTTTTCTATGGCGTAGTTCAAAAGCCTGTACGAGGCGTCCTCGTCTATCTCTCTCCCAAAAGTGACGCAACCCAACCCGATTGCGCTGACCTCATACCCTGACCGTCCGAGTGGCTTCCTCTCCATTTGTTCCCTCCTCGCACTTAGGTCTCCCAGTCGAGGACCACTCCGAGGGCCTCGTCAGGACTGTCGTGAAGTAGGTGGTATGCTTTGTCGGCCTCTCGTCCTGACAAGGTATGTGTTATCAGGGGCTCTATATCTATCCGCCCGTCCATGAGCATCTCGGCAGATAGGTCAAGTCGTGCAATCCTGCCAATGGTCTTGTAGTAGCCGCCTATGACCATCTTGTTCATCACGTCGCTACTGTCGAGCCTGTACGAGCCTCCCTGGTTGAGCCCAATCAAGTGCACAACTCCGTCGCGCTTCACCATCTTCATCGCCTGCTCGAAACTCTTGCCACCACCCGCGGCCCCTACACACTCGAACACCGCGTCGGCGCCCTTCCCTCCTGTCAGATCGAGCACCGCCTGCACAGAGTCAGTCTCGGTGATGTTGATCACCTCGTCCGCGCCGCACTCCTTCGCCACGCGACAGCGCAGGTCGATCGCATCCACTACAATCACGCGGTCCGGCTGCCGCTGCCGCACAGCCTGGGCGCAAAGGTTTCCGACGAGACCCTGCCCCATCACGACGACCGTATCGCCGGACTCCACCGGTGGAATGAGCGTCCATGCCACAGCCCCTGAGGCCAAAGGTAAGAACGAGGCCATCGTGTAGCTCATGCCCTCCGGCATGGGGTGTGCAACACCATCCTCACCTAGGCTGCCCACTACGTACTCGGCGTGGGGCGACAACATCGACATAGGCTGCCCAATGTCGACGTCGAGTACACTGTCACCGACCTCAACTACGTCCCCCGCGTCGGAATATCCCATGACGCTAGCGGGCCGCTCCTGCTCGACGACGTACCGGCCGAAAAGCTCCGAGCCCCTGCTGATGAGGCTTCGCTTCACCTTGACCAGCACCTCGTCCGGTTCCGTCGTCGGCGCATCAACCTCCACCATCTGCACGTTGCCCACGCCCGCCAGCTTCTGAAGCTGCAACATCGTTGCCATGACCTCGTTTTCCTTATCTAGCCGCCCTCAATCTCTCCGAATTCCTAACGCCACCCGAATATCGATAAGCAACAAATCCCATATATGAGTAAAGTCCCTGGGCCCTTGTCTGACAGACTATGTTGTCGGCGACACGTATCATAGTTGAGACGTTGCGAGACTGGCAACCGAGTTTTTGCGTGTCTGGCAAGACCAGCACACAATGCGACCGTCCAGTAGCCTGCTAGAATAGTTGATAATGCATAACCGGATAGGACCTATATACGTTGTGAGGAATATGAAGCGAAATACACTTCTTGGCACGGGCGTCATATGGCTGTTCGTTGCCGTCGTAACTGCGTGTGGGGCCTCCGATCCCGGAGAAGATCCAACCCCGGTGTCCTCCCAGGGACTGCCCGTTACTGGCTTCGCCGATGACGCATCACAGACGACTCAGGCAATACCCGATGGGGAAAAAGCGGTCGCACCTGCTGCGACGTTCTCGCCTCCGTCGCAGCTACCAGCCCCAAACCCTGAGGCAACTCCACGAGGCCGCCTCGACTCGGAATATACTCAACACTATCGGGCTGGCGACGACGCCAAACAGGCCGGCGATTACGAAACGGCGGTGGAAGAGTACAGCGCGGCGATAAACATCATCCCGAACATCACCCGCGCCTTCACCATCAGGGGGGAGACCTACCTCTACCTGGGCAAATATCAGGAGGCCATCGACGACTTCGAGGCCGCGATAATCATCGACGACACTGTAGTCTCCGCTTACGCCGGCCGCTATCTCGCATACGAACTCCTGGGTGAGACGCAGAAAGCCAACGCAGACTTCGAGTACTCTCTGTCCATCGGCATGGACCGCGACATCCTCGACCGGTTTCTCAAGTTCAAGCTGTCGGACATACGAATCGTATTAGAGGAATCGGGACTGATCGAGCCGCAAGCTCTACCAGCAAGCGACTCGAACTAGGTTTCAATAGGCTACTTGGGAGTCCCGCAACCGCTCGACCCGATAGGAACCATGAAAGTCCCGTCCAAGGGAGTCTGAGTTGCCAGATTGATCCCTTCCCACCACGGCTCGGTTATAATAAAACAGCATGGTCAGCACCGTGCTCTACAACACAATGCACACGCCAACTGACTTCGCGACGCCACGGCGCCAATACCTGGATGACACCCCAGATCAGATAAACCACGTCACCGCAACAAGATTAGTAATCTTGGTGATGCTCCTCATCGGCGCGGCGGCAGCCGCAATGTCACCGGTGTGGGCAGATCATGCCGAGGGCGAACTCTGGTCAATCATCTCAGGTGTGAGCCCGACACTGCTGGACGTAGTCTTCGTGGATGAGAGACACGGCTGGGCAGTCGGAACATTCGGCGCCATACTCCATACCGCAGACGGCGGAGAGACCTGGCAGGAGCAGACCAGCGGCATCGCCTCCGGGCTCCAGAGCGTCCACTTCAACGACGCCAACACGGGCTGGGCGGTTGGAGACGGGGGCGCAGTCCTGAGAACGGTCGACGGCGGATCCACGTGGACGGCCCCGCCCCCTGGGCCAGATAGCGTCCTGCGCGGAGTACGTTTCACCGACCCGCAGACCGGATGGGCCGTGAGTTCACGCGGCGAGATCTTACAAACCACGAACGGCGGGAACACGTGGCGCCGTCAGTCCAGTGGAGTTCAAATCGAATTGAGAGCGCTGGACTTTGTCGGCCCCGATACCGGCTGGGTAGTCGGCGAGCGAGGCTCGTTGCTGCGCAGCGTAGATG
>JASLXL010000036.1 GCA_030740335.1 SAR202 cluster bacterium
GAGCTTGAGATGAGACTCGCTGGAAAGATTGCACTTGTTACTGGCGGCGGCTCCGGAATCGGGGAGGCTGCCGCACTCTTGTTTGCCCGAGAGGGCGCTTGCGTTGTCGTCGCGGACTATTCGCTGTCGCGTGCTGTGGACGTGGCTCAGCGGATCAGGGCGGCGGGCGGTGAGGTCCTTGCGGTCGCTGGCGATGTCTCGGTTGGCGAGGACGCGCTCAACATGGTGCGGGCCGCAATCGACGGCTTCGGGCGGCTCGATGTGCTTGTCAATAGCGCGGGGGTCACCGCGCGCAACGCTCTCGGTCCCGACGTCACACCCGAGGAGGTGTGGGACAGAGTGATCGAGGTCAACCTCAAGGGTTCCTATCTGGTGTCATGGCACGCCGTTCCGGAGATGAAGCGGTCCGGTGGCGGCTCAATCGTCAATCTGTCATCCATCATGGGCCTCGTCGGATACCCACGTGGCATGGGCGGCGGCTTCAACCCCTATCCAGCCTCCAAGGGTGGCATCGTTCAGCTTACGAAGAGCATGGCTATTGATCTCGCGCCGGACAATGTTCGCGTCAACTGCGTCTGTCCGGGGTTCACCGAGACCAAACTGACGGAGGCCCTATTGAGCGACGCCGACACCAAACAGGCGCTGGAGGCACGTCACCCCATGGGGCGTCTGGGCCAGCCGGAAGAGGTTGCCTACGCGGCGTTGTACCTGGCGTCAGACGAGGCGTCCTTCGTCACGGGCATTCCTCTGGCTGTGGACGGCGGCTACACGGCCCAATAGGGGTCGGGAAAAGTGTCGCATTCTGTCTCATTTCCTAGCTGAGGCGTTTTGTGGGATTGAGACAGGGGTCTTGATCCTGCCGAGAAGCCACGCATACTCAATTCGAAGACTTTCGCGGAAGTGGAAGCCGATCATGAAGCCTGGTCGACGTCTGTGGAGATCGATCGGAGGCTCAACCATGTTCCAGGGCGAGTCGACACTGGGTCCCACATAATCATGGCAACCCAGCGGCAAACTGACTGATCGAGGTTTCGTCGACTCCTCCCTACGGGGTGTAAGGTACGCGCTCTAGTTCGTAGACGTGAGACTTCCAGACTTCGTGGTGGATTTTTTCGAGTGCTATCTTGCCTGGGCGTTCGACGGCGAGGTGTCGGCCCATGACCTCGACACCTGTTTTGGTTAGGTATGCGCACCTCTTTTCGAGCCCTTCTAGTGTGGTTTTTTCACCGCCCAGCATGATGTAGTCCAGGCGCTTTTCGTATGGCTCGAAGATGGTGCGCATGATGTCGCAGGCCTTGTCGAATATCTCACGGACCAGGCGTTCGCGGCTTCGTTCGAAGCGTCGCTGAGACGAACCTCCCTGTTTGTGTCGGCTTTTTACGTGGCGGGACCCGGACTTGGACGCTATCAGCTTTTCGCCGCGGATTACGCCGATCGCGTAGTTGCCCAGCCTGAGTAGGACGACTCCGACCGTGAGGTTGCGGTCGAGTATTTCTGTCAACGGAGAGCTATCGAGACCTTCTGCGGAGGAGTCCTTCTCGATCGGAAATGGGGGGGAGATGGCGATGGCCGAGTCCTGGCCCTGGAAGATTGCAAGCCCTGTCTCTGATGTGGGTATTTCACGCAGGATGTCGGCCACCTCTCGCCCCACATATGGACCGGGATTCTGTGAATCGGGTTTGACGTACAGCGTGCGGTACGGCTCATCCGAGCCTTTCAGACTGGCGAGCAGTTTGCGTAGGCCGTGCGCTGTGACCCAGCGTCGCCTGACTATGAGGTAATCAGGAGACGTGTTGGAATTGTTGTGAGCGATTTCTGGCATTGCTTGCTACAATTAGGGCTCTCGACGGCTGTCTTGGTAGAACATACACTACGGATTGGTTTCAGTATACATTCAGGACTAAGAGGGAGAACAGTTGCGAATTGCCATAGGTTCGGACCACGCCGGATTACCCATTAAGGCCCCTCTAGCGGGGCACCTTGAGTTCCTTGGCCACGAGGTGGTGGACGTTGGACCAATGTCTTTCGATCCGGACGACGACTATCCAGACTTTGCCGCTGAGGTCGCCCGCAAGGTTGCAAACGGTGAGGCTGAGCGGGGAATCATGATGTGTGGCAGCGGTGTGGGCGCGAGTGTCGCGGCCAACAAGATTATCGGCGTTCGGGCGGCGGTCTGTCACGACGTGTATTCGGCGCACCAAGGTGTGGAGCACGACGACATGAACGTACTTTGCATCGGGGCCCGAATCGTAGGTGAAGAGGTTGCGAAGGAGTTGGTGGCTGCCTTCGCTGGGGCCCACTTCTCGGGTGAGGAGCGGCACCAGCGGCGCCTGGACAAGGTACTGGCCCTGGAGGCGGAGATGGGCAACGGTTCTTCGACAGGCTCAGGCTGAGCGGGTCCATTAGGGTCTTCGACAGGCTGGGGCTGAGCATTTTCTTCTGCCGATATTGCGTCCACTCAGTTGGTCATTTGTTCACTGTGACCACTATGCGTGTGCCAACCAGCCATGGTGCTTCCGCTATGTGAAGGCGAATTGTATTGGATGAGGCTGGTGGATCGAAATGATGATCTCTATTATGTCGTACTCCTCGCCGACGCCGCTGATCGCGAGTTCCATTGTGGTGACTCCTAGGTCTGGCTGACTTTGTGTGGACTTGGTGTTTAGCTGTATTCGGAACCCATGAGACATGCCACGGGCCTGCGGGTTTCCTCTGCTTCCTGGAAGGCCAATGAGATTCTGCCGGCATCCTCGTCGGTCTCGATCAGGTAGTAGTTTATTCCCCAGGCGTGTAGAATCGGCTCGGTGTAACGTGCTGCGGAGTCGGGCGTTGCGCCGTGGCGGGTCCAGCCTCTGTACCCGATCATGATGACCATTGGGATGTGAAGGTCCAGGGCGAGTCCCCGAATCGAATCACCGGACTCGAAGAGGCCGGTGTTCTGGACCATTACGACCGGTCTCTTGCCGCCGACCCAGAGCCCGGCGGCGATGGCCATGCTCTCGCCCTCTCGGCATATCGGCACGAGGGAAATCGATGTGTCGGACGTCATTTCCTCGTACATGAAGTTGGTCTCGCTGTCGGGGAGCCAGACCGCGTGGGTTACGCCATTTTCATGAAGCTGGCCGATGACGGCGGCAGGGTTGAGTCTGGGTTCAGACAATGGGGCGCCTCCGTGGAGTGTGGGGGGTAGGTGCTGCGCATTCTAGCAGGATTCGAGTCGAGTGAGGCTGTAACGCAGAGGTTAGGCTGAGGTGAATGGTTAACTAACCGAACAGGGTGGTCCAGTGTCCGAGGTTCGACGCCGATACCCACCCGGACGCGCGTTATTGCCAAAGGTGCGATATGGTTCTTGGGGGTGGCGTAGTGCTGCCTGCGAGGGAGATATTCTCCGATGCCGTGAGCAGAGAAGGCTACGGTGCACTGGAAGACACTGCAAAGCAGGAACAAGGCTCCAGGCTCTGGGGCTGGTAAAGAAACCAACCCTAGCGTCAGGTTTCGCCCTCAGATCCCTCGAAAGGCCCCAATATGAGAATACTGCTTCGGCTGGCCGGATATGCGTTGGGACACCGCTGGTACCTCATCGGCGCGTACGCGACGATGGTTGCATCCAGCCTATCCGCAATGGTGATTCCCAGGATGCTTGGGGACGCCATCGACGAGGCGCTGGCGAGCGGCCTGCAAAGCAAGTTGCTCGTTTTGGCCGGGGTGATACTTGGGTTCAGCCTGCTCAGGGGTATCTTTTCGTACGGGCAGCGGTACCTCTCGGAAGCCCTATCCCAGAAGGCGGCCTTCGATCTGAGGAACGACTTCTTCAAGAAGCTGCAAAAGCTCAGCTTCGGGTTTCATGATCAGCAGCAGACCGGAAACCTTATGTCGAAGGCGACGGCGGATGTCGAGGCCGTGCGAATGTTTGTGAGTATGGGGCTGATACGCGGCCTGTCTGTCTTCATCATGGTGGCGCTGATAGGTACTGTGATGTTTTTGACGAACTGGCGTCTCGCCATTGTTAGTATGGCCTTCGTTCCCATTGTGATGTGGCGGGCGATTCTCATGTCGACCACGCTGCGTCCGACCTGGATGAAGGTGCAGGCGGAGACCGGAAATCTGACCACCGTGCTCCAGGAAAATCTGGCAGGTATTCGAGTGGTGAAGGCCTTTGGTGCACGCGACTTCGAAGTGGAGAAATTCGAGCGGCGAGCCGGGTTGGTTGCGGATCTGACCTATAAGGCGACTAGGCTATTTGCGTCCCAGGGTTCGCTGATGACGTTCATATTTACTGCGGCGACCGGAGCGATACTCTGGGTTGGCGGACGCGAGGTGATAGTGGAACGGTTGTCCACTGGTGAGATGGCCTCGTTCATTATGTATATGGGCCTACTGGCTATGCCGGTACGAATGAGTGGCTGGATGGTTAACACGTTCTCTCGTGCCAGCTCCGCCGGCGAACGCATCTTCGAGGTCTTGGATGCTGAATCGCCGGTACAGGAACGGCCGGATGCCAAACCGCTGCCCAGGGTTGCGGGGCATGTGAAGTTCAGTGATGTATCGGTGAGCTACGACTCGGCCGAGACGGCGGTTCGCGGGATCGAATTTGAAGTCGAGCCTGGCCAAATGATCGCCCTTTTGGGCGGTCCTGGTTCCGGAAAGAGCACCCTGGCGCATGTGATACCTCGCTTCTACGACGTATCAGCCGGCAGCATCACCATCGACGGTACCGATGTTCGCGAGGTTACACTGCCATCACTCCGTAAGAACGTAGGCATTGTGTTACAGGACGTGTTTGTGTTTGCGGCTACTATCCGAGATAACATCGCCTACGGGCTCGACGAGATGGAGACCGAGGATGTTGTAAAGGCGGCCAAGATCGCGCATCTCCATGAGTACATTGAAGGGCTGCCGGATGGTTACAACACCTGGGTTGGGGAGCGAGGGATCACGCTGTCGGGGGGTCAGCGCCAGAGGCTGTCGATCGCTCGCACGATTCTGCTGGACCCGCCGATACTCATTCTCGACGACTCCACTTCGAGTGTGGATATGGGCACCGAGCACAGGATTCAGGAGGCATTGAAGGAGGTCATAAAGGGCAGGACTACCTTCGTGATCGCTCACCGGCTGTCGACGGTCAAGAGCGCAGACTTGGTATTGGTTCTCGAAGGCGGTGAGATAGTCGAAAGGGGGAGCCACCAGGACCTCTACGATTATGACGGCTTCTACAGGAAGATATACGATCTGGAGTTGCGGCCTCAGGAAGAGGGCGCCGTGACTGTTGGAGATGACGCCTAATGATGCACGGAGGGTTCGGTGGTGGTGGTGGCTGGATCCGTGGTGGCGGCGGTCGAGGAATGGGCGGCCGCACAGGGCTCGATCAGGAGCAAGAGGAGAGAGGCCAACTATATGACCACCAGGTTGTGGCCAGGCTCATGGCCTATATGCGGCCTCACTGGCAACGCCTATTAATCACGATTGCCGCGATGTTTGTGTGTACGGGCACGATAGTGGCGATGCCCTATATGGTGAAGCTAATCATCGACGATTTCATCCGCGGGGGCAACCTCGCAGGACTCAACTGGATCGTGCCGATTTTCATAGCTGTGGCGCTGGTCCAGTATGGCAGCCAGTATGTCAATCAGAGGACGATGGCGTTCGTCGGCCAGAGGGTGTTGTATAAGCTGCGCATGGACATGTTTACGCATCTGCAACGGCTATCCATGAGCTTCTACGACCGTAATGAGGTCGGGCGGGTGATGTCGCGGGTGCAGAACGATGTTCAACAGCTCCAGGAGTTCCTGTCCGTGGTGTTAGTCACACTGGGCGATGTGCTTAGTATCAGCGGCATCGTTGTGGCGATGTTGCTGATGAACTTCAAGCTGGGCCTAATAACGCTGTCAGTTATCCCATTGCTCTTTTTGATGTTGATGATGTGGCAGGTCTATGCTCGGCGTTCGTTCATGCGCGTACGAAAGGCCATCGCGGTCGTCAACTCCGGCCTGCAGGAGAACATCTCGGGGGTAAGGGTGGTCCAGAGCCTCAACCGTGAGGAGGCGAACGTCAAGAGCTTTGGCCGGGCCAATGCCGAGCACCTGGGGGCGAATCTGGAGGCCACCAAGTTCACGGCAGCGCTGTTTCCGGCGGTCGAGGTGCTATCGGCCCTCGGCCTGGCAATGGTAATTTTCTTTGGCGGCTCGATGGCCCTGGAAGAGACCATCGAGGTGGGCCTATTGGTGGCGTTTGCGCTCTACATCCAGCGCTTTTTTGAGCCTGTAATGAACCTGACAATGCAGTTCGAGTCTCTGCAACGAGCCATGGCGTCCGGCGCGAGGATATTCGAGATACTAGACGTAGAGCCGGATGTCGTCGAAATGAAGGGCTCGACACCCCTCCATGAGGTCAAGGGTGAGATCTGGTTCGAGGGTGTCGGGTTTCACTATAAACCCGGCGAACCTGTTCTTCGTGACGTGAACATACACGTGGAGGCGGGGACTACGGTTGCGTTGGTGGGGCCGACGGGTGCAGGAAAGACGACGATCGTGTCGCTGATAATGCGTCTGTATGACGTTACCTCGGGTCGGATCACGGTTGACGGGCATGATATCCGAGATGTTGATCTGGATTCTTTGGCTAGACAAATCAGCGTTGTTCCACAGGAGCCATATCTTTTCTCGGGCACGATTAGCGAGAACATTCGATATAATCGCACGGGGGTCACGTATGAGGAGGTGGAGTCGGCGGCGCATGCTGTGGGTGCGCACGATTTCATCAGTGGTCTTTCGGGGGGCTATGACAGCCCTTTGCAGGAGCGCGGTAGCAATCTAAGTGTAGGACAG
>JASLXL010000037.1 GCA_030740335.1 SAR202 cluster bacterium
TCCCAAGGCTTACGACTTCACGCTGATGGTCGCCACCGCGTCGGCCTACTTTGGGATTAGCTACGGGCTTCTCTGGAATGACTTCCGAGATTGGATGGGAGGTTTCACACTGCTCCTGTCGCTGTTCTACGGCGGGATCGCCTACCTGGCCCTGCTGAGGATCAGGGAGCACGTGAACCTAGCGTTCATGTCCCTGGCCATCGCCCTGGTCTTCCTGACTATTGCAGTTCCGGTCGAGCTGGATCGCTCCTGGATAGCCGTGGCATGGTCGACCCAGGGGACGGTCCTCGTATGGCTCTCTTTCCGCCTGCGAATGTGGAATCTCAGGGCGTCCGGCCTGTGTGTGTTTGCGGTTCTGGCAGTCCGTGTACTGGCGTTCGACACGACGATCGACGATCTGGGAGACTTCCAGGTGATTCTGAACAGCCGGATGCTGGCGTTCGCCTCCGCCATCACGGCCCTCTATTTGGCCGCGTACTTGGTGAGGAGGGGAAGCCACCTCATGCAGGAGCAACAGAGTAGCGGGGACGATAAGAGCAGAGCCGTTGGTGCCGACATACTCAGCCTGCCCAGCAACTTAATGGACAGCCTGAGGGATGTGATGAATTCACGCCTCCTCTTCCCGGGGCTGCTAGTGACTGCCAACTTCCTGACCGTGTGGATCTTGAGCGCCGAGGTGATAGCCACCGTCGATAGCGATATCGTAGACATGAGTAGGGAGGCTGAACCGCACGTCAAGAGTCTGTCGCTAAGCCTGCTCTGGGGACTCTACGCCAGCGTTATGCTGATTATCGGGATCGTTCGGCGATGGCAGCCGGTGCGGCTGGGCGGGCTTGCCCTCCTGACGATCCCTGTAGCAAAGCTGTTCGTCTGGGACACCTTCAAGTTGGATCAGGGCTACAATATAGTGGCATACTTTTCGCTGGGCTTCATTCTGCTGGCCGGCGGCCTCCTCTATCAGCGCTACAGCGAGGCCATAAAGGGGTTCCTCTTCGAGGAGCAGGCCGGTGGTCCCGTCTAGATAACCGAAGATGTGTGGAAATCTCCAATCGGCTAGGTCCAAGGCGGGTGATGACTGTGCAGTGCCGATCGAGCCATGGACAACAAACGTACTCCAGTGGAAGATGCCTGCAGTGGTAGATAGCTGATATCCCTCAAGTTACAAAAGGAGTGAACGGTCATGGCAACACTTTACATTCGCACGTTCAGTTTCAAGGGCTCGTTGTCAGACGAAGTCGTCCATAGCGAACTAAAGTTCTTCATGGACGAAGTGATTCCGGCGATCCGGAATAGCCCCGGTGTCCGGTCAGCAAAGGTCTATTCAGGCGCAGGTGCTCTTCGATCTCAGCTGGAGCTTCTTGTCGAGATGGATGACGCCGCGGGATATGAGAAGATGTTGCTCGATCCGACCATTCGCAAGATTCTTGGAAGACTCTACAGTGCCTGGGATCTCAGCCGGTCCACCCAGACCTTTCTGCGCGAAGTAACCCCGGACTTGGTCGCGGCCCTGAGCAGCTCCGATTGATCGGGGCGAGGCCGGCCTTGTGTATGGGTACACAGGGCGGCAGTGTGTTTCAAGGTTGTGCCAGCCGTTTGGTGTCCAGCGTGCGTTTGGCATCGGAGTATCAGCCGAAGGGCAGGAAGACGGCAGGCGGCACTACCGGTTGCGGAAGCGGAAGGCGTACAGGTCGGCGTCTTCAAGGACGAAGCGTAGTCGGATGGGCTGTCCGGCGAGGTCGCCGACGCCTGATCCAGCGTTCCAGTTCATGACGCCTGCTATCTCATCGCCGAACTTTTCGGGGCAATCTGCGAGCCCGTAACCTGGAATAGAGTGGCCTTCGGCGTCCTCGATCTCCACACGTACCGAACCGACGGCTGAGGTGGAGTAGTTCAACTCCAGCTCATCGCCTGTGAAGGTAAAAGGCCGGGTGGTGAATTCGCCTCCGCTGTAGCCGGCGTTGACCGACACGAACCCGTCCATGCGCAGCGAATAGCGTCTTATGCGCTGGGACGGCAAATGAGAGTTCTCCATCCCGTACAAAGATAGTTCAGTGGGCGAGGTCTGGAGAATGCCTGTCTCGATGTAGACGCCACGGTCGTGCCAGTTACGCTGGTCTAGACCAGGTCTGATGAATGCCTCCTTGAAGCTACGGTCAAAGTGAAGCCCGTCTCGGCTTGACATGAAGACGATGTCGCTTACCCCGGGGCTGCGTGTCCACTCGGGGTCCGGCGTGCGCTCCACCACGAATCGGGACGGAAACATCAGGTAGGTCCCCGGGGCTCGCTCGTACTGGACGCACGCATTGGTGTAGAAGTGCTCGTCCGGCGTCCCGCCGGTATCGATAGGCTCCAGCTCACTCCAACTTCTGAAGTCTTTCGACGTAGCGCGGCGTATCCAGCGAACCCCTCCCCCAAACTCGTGCCCCTTGGTCTTCTCTATCACGGCTCCGGTGACAGTCGGCTCGAACCGGTCTTTCTCCCTGTCGTAGTAGACCGAGCCGTCAGGGTTGCCAACGGCTCGGGCGTACACAACGTATTGGCCGAGCGAGTAGTCCCAGAACGATACATTGATGGAGTCGAAAGGCCCATCTGTCAATATTGGCTCGTATTGGAGAAGGTGCCAGTTGATACCGTCGGGCGATCCAACGGCCAACAGATCGTAAGTCCGGACGACCGCCTTGTATCTCTCGTCATCACGTGCGTCCGGATTTGGGTCCTTGAACGGAACCATGTTCGCGCCCGGCCCAATCCAGACTGCGTTGTTCTCTGATGAGCCGTCGATCTCGTACAGACCAAGACTCGGTTTCTCCCAAGTGATCCCATCAACGCTCTCGACGTACGCTGTTGTCGCGTCGGGATAGCCACGGGGATCCATGGCCGTCGCATGGCCGCCGCGCCTCACGATCGTGTTCGGATCGTGGTCGGTCCGGTACCACCCCCTGAAACGTCCGCCGTCCCTGATGAACGCACCTGCGCAGGGGCTCATGTCCCATGGCCGGTCGGCCATTATCGCCGGAGCCTCGCGCACAGGTTCATGCAGAACACGTGTCGTCCCTTTCGCCCCGTCAATCCAAAACTCGTCCACGAATAGTTGGCGGTCGGTGCCTATGTTCAAGTGCGTGTCAAGGTTCATGGTCCATTCTAGTATCAGTGTCGGGTCATCATACGTCCCAGAAAGGGTCTGTGCGGCGGTAGTGGATGTGACTATGTTAAGGCTTAACGGATACCCTAGTAGCAGGGTTGGTCTCGGTGGCGAGGATCCTATTAAGGCTTATGCAGCTATACCACGACGCATTCTTATCAATGACGACGGTTGGATCATGAGTGAAGCCGAGCCTCCTCTGGCTGTCAGCGATCTGAAGGAGCGAATGGTAGACACCTACTTGTGTTCCCTCGATTGTTGCCTGTTGAGCCCCAGATTCACCAGACGATAACTGGACAGGTTCTGGAGAGGCCGTAGCTACGTAAATACAGCGCTTAAGTTCAGATGATTCTTAATCAGTAGGCTCTCGGTTCAAGTCCGAGGCTGAGGTGGAGAAGTTGAGGGCTACGGTGCGACCGGTAGTCGTGCACCATGGATAACGTAGATTAGGTGTCCAATTAACGTGCCTATGAGCGGTGCAGTCAACCCCTCTCGGAGGGGGAGTTGGCTCTGCACGCCTGTACAATGCGGTGTAGGGGGTATAGAGTTTCTAGAAACTAGGCAATCTACTCGACGGTTATCTTACCCTTCATCCCTAGCGCCTCGTGCGGGATGCAGATTAGCTCGTACTCACCCGCTTTGTCGAATGTGAATGTGAGGGTCTCCGTGTCCCCGGCATCAATTGCCACGTCGATTCCCAAGTCGTCGACCGTAAAGGTGTGGAATTCGCTCTCGGCCAAGATCTTGAAATCTACCTTTTCGCCGACGCTGAAGGTAAACTCATTCGGGTCGAACTTGTAGTCTCCGCTGCCACCTGGATCCTGATTGGTGACAGTGATCCTGGTGGCGTCTCCCGCCGCGGACCCGGAGTCGGAGGCTGGCTGGGCGGAGCCTGAATCTGACGATACCACGGGTGCATCGTCCGCTGAATCGTCGCTTCCGCACGCAACGAAGGCGAATATAGCCACAATAGTAACGATAATTGACAGGGTCGTAAACTTGCGCAACGTGTCTCCTTCATTTGATAGTGCCGAGGGTTTGGTGAAACCTTTCACATTTTATCAGGACGGTCGGAGGACCGTCAACGGTCCGTGGAGTCCGAGCTGGCTTAAGACAGAGTTGGCTTTGGGACGTTGGGCCTATGGTAGAATGGTAGGCGACCCGCCACCTGGGGACGCGTGGGTTCGACAGGGGGCTTCTCTGCGGGATTGCAAGCCGAGGCGCCATCACACCTCGTAAAAAGATGGCACAAAAGTAACCGGCAACACACAACCGGCTCTAGCCGCCTAAGGGCGGTTACGTCCACCGCTTCCTTACCCTGAGGGTGGCGACTGGGCGACGCAATTCGGGGCGCTGCCGCGATGATGCCGATGATCGCGGCCTAAGAACATCGGCTGGCCCCGTGGACTCCGGATCCGGTTAGGACCCACATTGGGGCGAGAATCAAATACCGGATAAGCTTGTAGTAGATTCTAGACGGAGCGCTTTCTGGACGGGGAGTTCGACCCTCCCCCGTCTCCACCACGAACACGAAACGCCGTCAGCCTCTTGCCCACCGGGCGGAGGCTGATTGGCTGTTTGGGGCTCGGCATCAGGGTCGTGGACCAGGGCAACAGCAGAGCCCTCGCGAGTGGTCGCAACTTGAAAAACAGGCTTGAACGGGGCCTTGGGCTTGATAGCGACGATCCTCTTCTCGTCCTTCGCGTCCACGTAGACCGCGTCCAACATGGTCAGCAACAGTTTTCGGCGCTCCCTTTCATTGGCCCCCGACCATAGCTCCGGTAGTCGCTCGATCAGCCGACCAGCCTCGCTGGCGGCATCGGCCTCAGGAGCAACAAGAGACTCTAGTTCCATCTCCAACTTGCGTTTCTGTCTGCGATACTCCTCGTCGTCATAGACCCCGTCCACCGAGCGAGACTCATGGGTGGACGACGCTCTCAGGACGAGTCGGATGATGGAACGTAGCTTGGCTTCGTAGTACGACGCATGCGCCGGTTTCACACGATAGGGGTTATCGTGCCCGATCTGAAAAGGTGCAATGCGTTCGTAGCAAAAGCGGGAGTATAATCGACCGCACCAAAAGGACTTATTGTATGGAACCCAGCAGTGGAGGTGCTTGAGTGGATCAAAAGCTTGATGGGAAAATAGCCCTCGTGACGGGTGCAAGCAAGGGGATCGGTCAAGGGCTAGCGATTGGAATGGCTGCCGCGGGTGCGGTGGTGGCGATTAACTACAAGACAGATCTGGCTGGTGCCCACGATACTTGCAAGAGAATCCATTCCGCCGGTGGGGAAGCCGAACCATTTCAGACCGATATCGGCTCCAAGGAGGGATTTGAAAACCTGATAGAGGAAGTCTATCAACATTACGGACGCCTAGACGTGCTGGTAAACAATGCTGCCAGGACCAGATTCGGACCACTATGGAAAGTGACCGAGTCGGACTTCAACGATGTAATAAACACCATCCTTCGCGGCCCATTTTTCGGGTCGGTGGCCGCTGCCCGAAAGATGCAGGAGCAAGGCGGATCGATCATCAACATAAGCTCTATCGCAGTGAGACAGGTCATGGCCAATCACTCAGCCTATACCATGGCAAAAGGTGGCCTTGAGTCCCTCACCCGTCAACTGGCGCTGGAGTTGTCGCCAAACATTCGCGTCAACGCGATTGCGCCCACCGCTACGCGCAACCAGCGCAACCTGGCATACGACCCCGACTACGAGAGGAAGTGGGCCAGGGTCACTCCAGTTGGCCGAATCGCAGATGTCACAGACTACGTCGGACCTTGCGTGTTCCTGGCAGGCCAAGACTCCGCCCTGGTCACGGGCCAGATTCTGTACGTAGACGGCGGTTGGACGCTACAGGGCAACGCGCCTGACGTTTCAGACTTCGACTTTTCGGCCGATCGACAGAGAGATTGATTAGAGGAAAGGTTGACCCGATGTGATGCCCTACTCACAATCTTGCCTTCCTGGGAAATTACTCCTGTCCACCTCCTCGCCAACCATCCAGATCCGGGCGCTCTGAATGAGGTGGTCGACTTCCTGCCTGTGTTTGGCGAGCCGGTCGGAGAACCGGTGAACATCCAGCGCAGCCTCGTCAGCGTATTGTTCATATAGGGCGTACCTATTTGGATCCTCCGTGTGCACATAGACATCGAAAGCGAGACAACCTTTCTCGCCTGCCAGTGTGGCTTTCGAATGCTGACGCATCGACTCGTCAAAAGACTCACGCTGCATAGGGTCAATGTCCAACTCCACAAGAAATCCTATTTTGCTCATAGCCTTCTCCTCCATTAGTGTCTGTTCACGATTCCATGAGACTACCCACGGTTTTTGGAAAAATGTGACCCTTAAGTAGCTCTCGAGCCATCAATTGGGGTTCATTGGAAGCAAGGGTTGGTTCAAAGCATTGACCGTTTCCCTTAAGCAAGGAAGGATGTGGACTAGGAACGTGGTTTTTGATCAAGTCAGGGTGGAATTATAGGAATACGTCTATACTATTTCACAAGACCAGTTATCCTGTGAATCGGCACTCCGAATGGCTGACCGCCAAAAGGGGATCATTGAAGATCCAGACCTGTTGTCGACTGAGTGCAGAGGCTTGATGTACTTGCCATGCCTCTACAATTTCGTCGGCCCTTTTGCGGATGGGCTACTTCTTCCACTTATCAAAAACCCCAATGTGCGTAATCTAGTGCACTGGAAATTGAGCGATAGGTACAACTCGTCAGGGTGAACGTTGTCTGGCACCAACCGGGAGCATCTGCCTACGATCTCTATGCCGACGTTCCGTTATGGGTGGTTCTCCGACCAAAGTGTCCAAGTCACCAAGAATATCAAGTGCAGCATTCGGTTAAACTGGATGCTCTCTAATTCCACATACGAAAACGAAACCAGACTCCAATTACCGAACAGTCACCACATGAGAATCCCTAACGTGTGGTTAGACGTTGGCGCCAACACCACCGTTGATGAACAGCAAGTCGGGGTGCTCATTCCCTATTTCGCCAGATTTGCGGAGCCTCGATACTGCATAAACTTGCATGTGAGTCTGTAGAGTCGCACCTAAATTGACCAGGATGCCAGACGACGTCAAAGAGATGTGTCTCCACATCGCGGAAGACTACCAAAGCACGGACGTTCAATTTAAAATCCGCGTGACTCCGACCGCAACTGGCGAAAGTCGGATCACAATCAATCCACTGGGAGTGATGCACTGAAGGAGGAACTGAAATGACCGCAGGCAGCAACGATACGGTCCGACTGACTGTCGGACAGGCAATAGTTAAGTACCTACAGGTCCAATTTAGTGAGCGCGATGGAGATAGGCGTCGCTTGATTCACGCGGCATTCGGTATTTTCGGTCACGGCAACGTACACGGCTTGGGGCAAGCATTTTACGAGTACGGTACCGACATCCCGTTCTATCAGCCACGCAACGAACAGTCCATGGTTCACACTGCCATTGGATTCGCCAAAGCGAATCAGCGGCTGGCGACTATAGCTTGCACCTCTTCTATCGGCCCAGGGGCCACCAACATGCTCACAGGAGCCGCAACAGCCACTATCAACCGGGTGCCGGTTCTGCTATTCCCCTCAGATTACTATATCACTCGTCACCAGGGCCCAGTGCTTCAACAACTGGAGCATCCCACTTCTGCGGACATCAGCGTCAACGACGCCTTCCGTCCACTTAGCCGATTCTACGACCGTATCTCCCGTCCTGAGCATGTCCTGACTGCTCTGCCCGAGGCCATGCGCGTGCTAACCGATCCCGCCGAGACCGGCGCCGTCACCGTCTCGCTACCCCAGGATATTCAAGCTCACTCCTATGCCTACCCTGTACGTCTCTTTGAAGAGCGGGTTTGGAGAGTGGAGCGACGCCTCGCTGATCCGCAGCGAATTGGCGAGGCTGCGGCGCTGCTGAGGAACGCTCGCAGCCCGATCATCATAGCTGGCGGTGGTGTCCACTATTCCCAAGCCTGGGATGAGCTTGAAACCTTCTCCGAGAGATTGGGTATCCCGGTGGTGGAGACCTTCAGCGGCAAGGGGGCATTTCGCAACAAGTCGCCACTTCTGGTGGGGGCTCATACCATCACAGGTCCCACGTCAGCGGCGAAGCTGATGAATGACACGGACCTGGTGATCGCCGTAGGCACGCGACTTACCGACGTAGTCACTGGGGCTCAGTCGGCGTTCAGGAATCCGGACGTCAAATTCGTGGGCATTAACGTGACTAGCCATGACGCATTCAAGCAGGGAGCACTTCCCATCCTCGCGGACGCCCGAGAGGCACTCAAGGCACTTATCGAAGCGTCTGGTATAGCGGGTATCAAACCCAATCCAGAATACCTCGGTAATATCGCAGCAGCGAAGAAAGATTGGGAGGGCCAGCTCAGAAACGAAGTCTACAACCACATACCCGGAGAGCCCATGGGTCAGGGAGAGCTGATCAAGATACTCAACGACGGCGCACAGGAGGGTGACACGATTCTCGCTGCCGCTGGTACGCCCCCTGGAAACCTCGTAAACCTCTGGGATGCAACGGGCGGACGCAACTGCCATATAGAGTTCGGGAACTCTTGCATGGGTTACGAGATTCCGGGTGGCATTGGAGTACGCATGGCCCAGCCTGAAGGTGAGGTCTACGTGCTAATAGGTGACGGGACGTACCTACTTAGCCCATCGGAGATCATGACGGCCGTTCAGGAAGGCCTGAAGTTGACGGTTGTGATCTCCGAAAATCACGGATTCCAGTCTATACGGCAACTCCAGATGGCCCGGACCGGCAGAGCCTTCGCTACGGAGTTCCGTAATCGCGACAAACCCACGGGACGACTGGAAGGGGGCTATGTGGAGGTGGACCTCGCCAAGATCTCGGAGGGTCTGGGCGCTCACGTGTGGAAGGTGACAACTCCCGAGGAGGTTCGTATCGCTATGGGCGAGGCTCGGGAGGAGCCAGGCACTTGCGTCATAATCGCGGAGACAAATCCAGACCGCTATGTCCCTCCTTCGAACGTTTGGATGGACGTGGAGACCGCAGAGGTGAGCAACGATCCTGTGACGCAAGCACTCAGAGTAATTTACGAAGAAGAGCGTAAGCAACAGCGCTTCCACTACTAGCCGACGTAGGCTCATTACCCACATACTTCCACAGGAGGGCTTCAGAAAATGCAAATAAGAATCGGGGTGGCACCGGACTCATGGGGTGTCTGGTTTCCTAGCGATCCCAGGCAAATCCCGTGGCAGAGGTTCCTTGACGAAGTCGTCCAGGCTGGCTATGACACCATCGAGTTGGGCCCATACGGGTATTTGCCGACCGATTTACCGACTCTGAGCTCAGAGTTGGAGGCTCGTGGACTTACAGTGTCTGGCACCTTTGCCATGGCGGACCTCGCCGATCCGGCCCAGTGGTCTGAGCTCGAAAGGCAGATCGTTAGCGCTTCGACAACCCTGCAGGCCCTAGGAGCGGGTTTTCTCGTGCTGATAGATGACACCTACACTGACCTGTTCACAGGTGAGTCCAGAGGACCAGTTCAACTGGACGCCGCCGCCTGGAAACGCCTAATAGATACCACTCACAGAGTGGCCGACATCGTACGAGATCAGTTTGGCCTAAAGCTTGTATTTCATCCACATGCGGAGACACACGTTGAATACGACGACCAGATCGAATTGTTCTTAGACCAGACCGATCCAGACCGTGTGTTCATCTGTCTGGACATCGGCCATCATGCATACCGTGGTGGCGACCCTGTCGATTTCATGAGACGACATCACCAAAGGATCCCGTATTTACACCTCAAGAGTGTGGACGCGGATATCCAGAGAAGTGTAGAAGCGGACGGCATACCGTTCGCCACCGCCGTCACTATGGGGATGTTCTGCGAGCCGTCAGAGGGCAAAATCGACTTCGTGTCATTTCGCGACGTGCTCAATGAGGTTGATTTCGATGGGTGGGCAATAGTCGAGCAGGATCTTTACCCAACTTCGTTCGACAAGCCGTTGCCCATAGCCGCCCGTACCCGAAAGTACCTGAGTGACATCGGTATCGGATAAGCAAGTCTAGGACGTCAGCGATAATGGGACACGTACAGGGGTGAAGAACCGTGATGGATTAGAAGGTGACATGAGTTCCAAGGCTGGGATTAGAGTGCCTCAGAAACGAAGTCTCAGTGCCCCCGGCTATATATAAATCAGTGTTCGCACAAGACCGCAGCCAGGAGACCTGGTCGTTCGTGCAGCGGGTGGAGATCGGCGATTCGACGTCAGTACACTCCCGAAGAGAAGGTTCGCATTGTGTTGCAGGGGTTCCGCCAAGAAGGTATCAAGCCATACACCAACCAAACATGGATCAAGACGTTCACGGAGGCAGGCAAGGAGAAGTTGGACCGCTAAAGTGTGCAGGATGCCACAAAGTAGGAGATCGGGGAGCTCAGGCAGGAAAACGGAGAGTTGACGCAGTTTGTTGAGTATCTCTCATTCCAGTTGTCCCTTCTCAAAACAACGGCCATCGAAGCCGTCGTGGCCTACCACAACTACCCGAGGTATCATTAGGCACTGGGTAACATCACTCGTGCAGATGTGTTCCATGGGAAACTGGAACAGGTACTGCAGAGCATAAAGGAGTCACAAATCCAGACAATCGAACGGCGAAGTCTCTACAACAAGGCCGTCTGAAAGTTCACGCCCACTCCTCGCACCGTTAATCGCTCGAGGATCAATATGACCCATTTTCGCTGGTTGTCAACACGAAATATCGCTTCTCACATCCCCATCGGTGGTCCCAAATTCACTGACCTTCCATAGGCCGGCGAATGGACATCAAGTCTCACTCCTATCATGCTTTAACCAAGTGATCTAGGCATGATCGCTCAAAGTATGTGTGTTGGTATTCAGGACTCGATTGACACAGGCTGAGTAGTCCAATATTTGTCAACATAATACCGGATTTGCTCGAGCATTGACCGCGAGCACTCGTCAGCTTGGTCGACTCCATATGAGAACACCTGAGCCGTCATAATCCCATCGAAACCCACTTCGCTGAGCGTCTTGAACACCAGGTCCCAGTCGATCTCGCCGTCTCCGATCTTCAGATGTTGATGAACTCTAGCAGTCGTTCCTGGCGGGTTTACAACGTAGCGCCAGCCGATCTTGTGGTTGAATGTATCAGCAACATGGACCTGAGCCAGAACAGGCGCTGCATAACGAATCATCTCAGCCGTATCATCACCGAGATGGTATGTATGTGGCGTGCAGTACAGGTACTTGACATAGGAAGATCCGATTGCGCGCACCAGATTAACCCCCGTAAAGTTGTCCTCAACGAAATCATCAGGATGGGGTTCTAGGTGAAGAGGTAAGCTCTCCCGTTCGAACACCGGAAGCAACTCTTCCATCGAGTTCCAGAACGCAGTTTCGCACTCCTCAGCCATCTCGGGCCCAACTCTATAGTTGGACGATTGAGGAGACGGCCCCCTATCAAAAGTGGAGTTGACCGTTTCGCACCCAAGTTCGACGCAGATTTCGATGGCTCTCCTCCAATTCCGCACTGCGGCACGACGCTCGTCCTCGTTCGGACTCGCCCATCGATATGCCGCAAGTAGCGAAACCAATTTCACGCCTGTCTCTCGCAGCGCTTCCTTTAATTCTCGGATGGTGTCCGCATTTGCCCTCGGGTAGAGGTGTTCCGGGAAAAATTCGTCGCGAGAGCACATCTCCAGATTCTCGTATCCTAATTCCGCCGCCATATAGACAGTCTCTCGAATAGAGAGGTCAGAGTGCATGAAAGGATCCAAGGCAATCTTCATCGTGCTTGCTCCTGTGTAATTGACATTCGGCACCAATTATCTAAAACCGGTTGTCAATCGGCAATGACAGACAGTTATGGAACCGAGAAGACTATTGTTTTGGAGAACGGACAGCGAAACTACCTGAGGATCCTATTGTAGTGTATGCGTCTTCCGATTGTATGTAGCTACAGCTTCTTTTGCCCTCCCCAAAACACTGGTCCAAGTGTTCGGTGGCACTCGAAGGCTGATAAGGCAAATCGAAACGTCAGCCTATATGGTCGAGATGCTGGTGCGGACGAGATGACAAAGCCTCTCGACTGGGAAGTCCTTCCGTCAGGTTGGTGGAACAACTCCAGGGAGAGACATCGGATTGAGTCTCAGTTCAAAGACAAAGCACAGGTTCGTCTGTCCCTTGCGTGTTCCAGGAGGAGTTCGACCCTCCCCCGTCTCCACCACGAACACGAAACGCCGTCAGCCTCTTGCCCACCAGGCGGAGGCTGATTGGCTGTCTGGGTCTTGGCGTCAGGGTCGTGAAC
>JASLXL010000038.1 GCA_030740335.1 SAR202 cluster bacterium
AGAAATTCACATCGTACTCATTCCACCGAAGTGAGATTCTGACGCGTCCCCTGCGATCCGGGTCTACGATGTTGGTTACCAGGGCTCTGTAGGCACCATCGCGAGGAACGTTTTCAGAGGCTGCAACTTCGTAGCGCCGCCCTACGATAAGGAACCAAAGTCCTGAAGCAATACGTCTTATCATCAACGTCCTCCCAAGCCTTGTTGTTCATCGCGCTGAACACGATGGTGCGACAGCCAACTCAGGTCAAAGGAAGCCTAGTTGAGCGCGCCGTCTTCGGACCAGATGGACCCCGCTATGTAGCGAATGCCGTCGGTGTCTGGGAAGTAGTAGCTCGTGAGGATCCGGCCGTCATCGAGTTGTATAGACGACGGATAACCCAGGTCGCGGTTGGCGCCGTCGGCCCTGATGACGATCTCATTTTCCATGTCCCACGACGCGCCCTCATCGTCGCTGAGGACGGCTCGAATACCGTAGGGCTTTTGACGATAGCCGTAGGTGCAGAGAATCCGGCCGCTGCGAAGCAGGAGTAGGTGACTGGGATACCCCCAAATTGGAGTGCGCTCGAGGCCTTGCCAGGTCCATCCGTTATCGGTTGAGAAGGTCTGATAGAGGTAGTCCGCGCCGCCTTCGCGAGTCACGTTGTGGGAACGGGTGACGACGAGCAGCTTGCCGCTGGGCAGTTTCAGCATGGGAGGCTCGTGGAAACCTCTCTGTCCTTCCGGGTCGTATGCCACAATCGAGGGTTGGCCCCAGGTCCGTCCTCGATCGCTGGACCGGGCGACAAAGACCCTTTCGGGCTCATCGAGTGAACATTGTCCATGGAACGGTAGAAGCCAGGAGCCATCGGGTAGTTCTATGACTCCAGTCTGTCCAGTATGTGAGTAGAATGAAAAAGAGGACACGTCGAACGACTCGGGCTCGCTCCAGGTTAGGCCATTGTCAAACGAACGCTGCAGATAGAGGCTGTCGAAAACCATAGCACCAAAAGGCTGGCTCCTTGGGATGTGGAACCTGCGTTGCGAGCTCATTACATCCGCCTCGGCCTCAGATAGATTGGTGAACAGGCGCATGTTGTTGAATACCAACTCGCCGTAAGATACCTGGACTATGGTGCCCAAATTGAGATCCTGGGTGCCGTCGGAGGCGTCGATAACGATGCGACTGGCTGGGTCCCAGGTCAGACCACCGTCAGTTGAGCGTACTAACGCAGCGCGAGATAGCGGGTGACGGTGGTGGTGGGCCATCTGGGGGTATTGCGGACCTATGTCAATGTCCTCGGCGCCGACGCCACGATGGTCAGGATCAGCCGGGGCAAAAGGGACCTCACGAAAGGCGGTAATCAGATCGTCGTTCTGAAGCTGAATGGTCTCGGGGAAGGCGCAGTGGTAGTCCATCCCTTTGTGGACGACGATGTGTTCGAGATCCAAGACGAAGCCTCCCAATACTGGCCATGCCTCTTAGCGAATCGCCAGTCAATTCTACCTCAACGGTAGCGTCTACTTCCTAGTACCAGGGAATTCGCCACTCTGTACCCGCTGTGCATGGTAGTATCTGGCCACAACTCCAAAGGAGTACTAGGGGTCTAACAGACATAACCCCAATAAGTGTGTGCCTTGAGCTAGAGCGCCAGATGGTCTGATTGGGAGGAATGTAAATATGAATAACACCCATATCGACATTGGATCGAGATTGGAGCTATTTGTCGACGGCTACCTGATAGACCGAATGCATGGGGCCTCGTTGATGCTCCACTCGCCCTCGCCCCAGGAAGTATCGATGGTGTTCGATCGGCCGTGGGAGGGAAACACCTGCGGCTACGTGACGGTGATCGAAGACGGCGGTCTGTACCAGATGTACTACCGGGGAAGCCACTACTTCTACGGAGACGACGAACACGAGCGGGATTCCAGTGTGACAGGCTACGCGGAGAGTACCGATGGTATCCACTGGGAGAGACCGTCGCTGGGCCTAGTAGAGTACGAGGGGTCCAAGGACAACAACATCATCTTGGAAGGCTACGTGTCACGCGCCTTCTCACCTGTGATAGACCGGAATCCCGACTGTCCCGTGGATGCGCGGTACAAGGGCTTGGGTGGCACGAGCAGAAAGGTCGGCCTCTTCGCCCTCAAGTCCCCGGATGGGATCGACTGGTCGCTAATGTCCGACGACCCGGTTATCACTGATGGCGCCTTCGACTCGCAGAACCTGGCGTTCTGGGACACACTACGAGGGGAATACCGAGAGTATCACCGGGACTTCAAGGACGGCAGAGATATCAAGACCTGCACGTCTCAGGACTTTGTGAACTGGACCAAGCCGGAGTGGGTAGGCTACACGCCTGGCCGAGGTGGTGAGTTGTACACGAATCAGGTGGACCCTTACTATCGGGCACCCCACATCTTCCTGGGGTTTCCGACCCGCTACTTCGACCGAGGATGGATCGAGGGCATGGACGAATTGCCGCAGTCCGAGCATCGGCACCTGCGGGGGGCTAGGTCGCCCAGAGAAGGAAGCGCGGTCACTGAGGGTATGTTCATGTCGAGTCGTGATGCCAAGACTTTCGATGTTTGGCAGGAGGCGTTTGTACGACCGGGGCTTCGCGATCGGGACGGATGGTTCTATGCCGACAACTACCAGAGTCTCGGCCTCGTGGAGACCGAGTCGAAGATCGCAGGGGCGCCTCGCGAACTTTCCATGTGGCTGAGCGAGGCCGCTCATCAAGCGGACCGTTCGCCAAGACTGCGACGCCACACTCTCAGGGTGGATGGCTTCGTGTCGGCACACGCAGGCTTCGGCGGGGGCGAACTCATCACTAAGCCGGTGGTGTTTGAGGGATCTGAGCTAGTGCTGAACGTCTCAACCTCTGCCGCAGGAGGTGTCGGTGTGGAGATTCAGGACCACCGGGGCATTCCCATCGAGGGATTCGCACTATCCAACTGCCACGAAGTATTCGGAGACTCCCTGGAGCGGACAGTTACTTGGGACGGCGGCAAGAATCTTAGCGTTCTGGCGGGCCAGCCGGTGCGCCTGCGTTTCCTGCTCAAGGACGCCGACCTGTTCGCATTCAGGTTCCAGTAGCACCACAAGACAAGGAGAACCACGTTGTCAGACATCAGCCCGGACAGGAACATCGGGACGGACCGCCAACTATTCGTGGACGAGTTTTGGATCGACGAGGCTTCAAACGTGGAACGCCGTCTTCATGAGCCTGTGCGTCGCGAGATAGCTATCGAGTCAAACGGGACTTGGGATCTGATGCCGTCCGCAGGAAAGTTTATGTGGGACGGAAATCGCTACCGCGCCTGGTACCGCACGGAACACGATTCGGAGTTGGTCCTCAAACGTAGCGGTTTCGGTACCGCCTATGTGGAAAGCGACGACGGAATAACCTGGTCCAGGCCGAGCCTTGGGCTGTTCGAAGCCAACGGGTCCAAGGACAACAATTTGGTGTGGATGGGCCCGGGCGCCAACATGGTACCGTTTCACGACCCCAATCCGGATGTCCCGGACGATGAGCGCTACAAGGCTGTGGTCCGGACCAAGGATCTGCTGGCCCTGGTGTCGCCGGACGGCGTCAACTGGCGACTGCTACAGGATGAGCCCATTATGACGGACGGCCCTTTCGACACTGTCAATGTCGTGTTCTGGGACTCCTCGCGCGAGGAGTACGTGGTATACACCCGCGGCGTCGCCGGCGAGGCCACGCAGACGAAGAGCAAAAAAGACATATCGATCTGGAAGGATTCGTACCGCTGGATCCGCCGAGCCACCTCCTCGGACTTCATCAACTGGAGCCCACTGGAGTTGATAGATACGGGCGACACGATAGACGAGGATTTCTACACCAACGCCTGCATCCAATATGAACGGGCACCCGGAACCTACCTGATGTTCCCGTCCAGATACGTGGTGGAACGCTCGCCAGACCCCGAGTGGACCTACGGCCACGGCGTGAACGACATCGTCTTCATGTCCAGCCGAGACGGCCTACACTTCGATCGCAGCATGCGGGATGCGTTCATCAGGCCTGGGACGGACCAGAACAACTGGCACGATAGGGGCGTCTATATCGAGCCCGGAATACTGATGACCTCGCCCACCGAGATGTCGCTCTACGGCATGGAGAACTCCCACCTGGCCAGTCAGCGAATCCGCCGATACTCACTACGCACGGACGGGTTCGTGTCGGTGAATGCCGATTACACCGGCGGTGAATTTCTCACTAAACCATTGATCTTCGAAGGCAGTGAACTGGAACTGAACTACTCGACATCGGCCGTGGGCTCGGTGCAGGTGGAGATCCAGGACGCCGAGGGCAACACCATGTCCGGCTACGGGCTGGCCGACTGCCCCGAAAAGTTCGGCGACGAGATCGAGGGCGTGATGAACTGGAATGCGGGATCAAGCGTTGGCGAGCTAGCAGGACGGTCCGTTCGACTACGCGTCGTGCTCAAAGATGCCGACCTGTACGCCTTTCGCTTCCGCAAACGGTAATCCTTCCCCTTGGAAACCTAGTCCGCGGTACGCCCTGGCAGCCATGAGGGATGCCGATCCGGTGACGCAAATGTAGTTCATTGCACAGGTGGGAAGGATTAGGGAGACACCGCCTAATCGGCTTTTGCGGCTTGTAGTCCCTTTAGTTTTGCTTCGGCCTCTTCTTGTGTTATGTCTCCATCCTCTACCATGGCGTTCAACTTCTTCTCAATATCTTCCAAAGAAGGTTTTCCATCGAAATATTTTTGAGAGCCAAAGAAATCGCCGGGACTTTTCCAAGCTCTCCGGTGTCCCTTCTTCCCCAAAAAGTGTTTTCCAAGTGCTGGGGTGCCCTCAGGCCTTAATTGAATCCGGTTAAGGTACTCGTCCGCCTGTTCCTGGGTTAACCGACCCTTTTCAACCAGGGCATGGAACTTGTTCTGGATAGCTTCATCTCTGAGTTCTTGGCGGGCCTGCTTTATTGCGCCATCGACAACTGCCGTATCCAGTCCTAGTATCTCCGCTACCTTGGCAGACAACCTGCTGGCATTGGAGTCGCCTTTTCCATCCCCCTGTGCAAAAGCAACACTAAAGCCAATTGCTGTTACTGCTACTACAACTATTGCTATGGGTGTGATGATCCGCAGTTTATTCATTTCCTACTAATCCTCTTTAATAATTCTAGTCCCACTCACCGACTATAACATCTCTGCCACATGAACCGAAACATGATTAGTATCGTAAGGATGCTACCCAGGAGTAATATACCCCACTCTGTCACGCTGGGTATGGCGACGGTAACCGGGTCCTAAATCACTGTGATTTAGGACGAGTCTGAGCCGGAAGCTCCATCGTAGTCTGTCACCGTTACAGTGATAGCAAACGCCCCCTTGTCCTGGTACGGTTTTGCTCCGACCCGTTGGTACGATTTCACTCCTTCCTTGGCACTATACCAGCAACTCACTCAGTATCGTGCCGGAAGGCGGCGAGGTAGTCTGGTCCTCGGGCCGCTCGACGAGGCTGACCGGCACCTTTATCACCATTTTTCTCAGATACGACGGCCCGTTGGTTTGTAGCCTCGGTATGTGAGCGTCGTCGGGGTAAAAGATGCCATACATGCCCTCAACCAGTCGGACGACGGTCATCTCGTGCGGCGAATCAAAGTGTGAGAATGTTACGTCGTCGCTGGCGGATGCATCGTAGTCTGGAAGAGGCCCGCCGGGCGACAGTCGGGCGTCCAACGGCGCGTAGCCGATGGACTCAACGCCTTCGATCGGCACGTGGATGTCGATGTAGTCGCGGTGCGCCTCGAAAAATGCATCGTCGTGTGCCTGGGTCGTCACGATCTGGAACATGAGGTAGATGTCACGGCCGCCCGCCACCTCGAAGCGTTTTGCCGCGCCCATCTTGAGATCCTGGTGGGTGAAGTCCGCCAGACCGGGATCGGTCAGAATACTATAGACCTCAGGGATGTTGTTCTTCCGAGCATACTGCTCAAACTGCTTGATTAATCCTGCTTCCATTGTGTGTGAGATCCCTCCTGCGTGAAATTTGGCGTCGTGTTGGACAGATGATGAGAGATTAAGGCGCAAACGTCAACCGGGCTCTTCGGGCAAAACTGGATCAGGCGAGTCTGGCGTGTGAGTTGGCGTAGGCGTGGGTGGTACTGATGTGGCCGTATACGTAGGTGTGTAAGTTGGCGCTGCCTGGGCAGTAGCCTCAACCATAACTTTAGCCATCATTTGAGCTTTGGCTCAGCTGTGGCTTGTATGGCTCGCTCTACTTTGAGCCTCACTTGGACAGTGACTTCAACGTCAGGGGTGTGAGCAGGGGTGAGGACAGGCGTAGGATCCGGTGTCTCTACACCGCACGCAGCCATCACCACCGCAAGCAACGCAACCCCAGAACCTGTACTGCTATATGTCTTGTTTTTGCGAGCATGAGCCTGCCTCTGGGGCAGTCTAGTCTTATGGGCAGTTATGGTAGTCTGGTTTCGCTATGACCCGGACGCGGTCACCAGATTCTTCCCAGTGTCCGACGTGGACACCGCCACTACCATGATAGAAAATTGGTTAACACAACAGCACCCTGGGATCGTATGAGGAGATTGTGATGAAACAACGAGGGATTACGGTAATAGCAACCGGATTGATCTTTCTCGTTCTAGGTTGCGGGATCGGCGGGGCTGATCCGGTGACGCCCACGCTAGATCCAACCACCGGGGTTGGAACACTCAACATTAGCATGGACGATTTTAGGTTCACCCCCGACAGGATCGATCTGACAGCTTGCCAGAAGGTACGTGTCGTTCTGAGCAACAACTCCGCGACGAACGATCATGGCTTCACGGTCGGTTTTGGAGTAACGAAGGAAGGTGGTTCACCGACCGGATTCGAGACCGATTGGTTTGAAGAAATCGAAGTGGCGGTCACCGGTCCTGCCAAGAAGGTCTCGGCCGGCAAGGCAATACTGACTCACGACGGCACCGGTTCTGTGGAAAATGGCGGCGGTGGATTCATGATCCTAAAGGCCCCTTCCAGCCAGGCTACAATCATTGAGTTCGCCGTGCCTCCCACGATCGGTGACTTCGAATTCGCGTCATTTGAGTATGGTGGGAAACACTATGAAGACGGAATGAAGGGACTCATCAAGGTGTTTCCTGGGAAATCTGCTCGAAATGACGAGGTCGGAAAGTCGTGGCAGCAAGCGAAAACGAAGTGTCTCTGATTTATTCCTCCCGTCAAGCGCCAGGAACGGCCCAGCGGGCAATGGTGCCCAAAGCTGGACATGACTCGGCAAGAGTCGTCGTGGCGTCTACCAGAAGAAATTGTTGACTGTAAGTAACCCAACCAGTACACCCGACGATACTCCGGCCTCCACTACAAGTATCATCAACAATGGTCTCTCCATTAGTGTCTCCATGAAAAGCCTCACACGTTCACTGCGTTCCCTGTAACAGTGCACCTCTGGGAACAGCCTAGCCTAGGGCTTGGGCGTGGCTGATAGTAGCGAAGGCTATTGGGCTAGTAGGTGTGAATAGCGAGGACGCTGTTAAGGCTTATATGAGGTACGTTGGGATGTTAGGGCGGACCACCATTGTCATCCGGTAGAGTCCGCATGAAGTCAATTAGAGCCTTTAGCTCTGAATCGTCGATGTTATCGGAAACGTTGTGCGTGGTCCCCGCCTGGAGCACTTGATGGAGCGTGGCTGCGCTCCCGTCGTGGAAATAGGGCGCGGTCAACCATATGCCGCGTAACGACGGGGTGTCGAAGTTTGTACCACGCCCGTGGGAGTTCTTCTCATTGGTAGGATCGCCCGTTCCCACGTCGTGTAGCTGTAGGTCCGTGTACAGTGGTGGCGTGTGACACGTGTCGCAGCCCAGCGTCGCAAATAACGACCTCCCACGGTCTATGGTTTCCTTGTCACCTCCATAAGGCGAGGATGGGATCTCAATCGATGTGAGATAGGTCGCAAAGAGCGTCCAATTCCTCGGATAACCCAGCGTGTGGCGGACCTAAAGAGTCGTGAGGCTTTCCTGCAACCAGTCCATTTCCAAACTGGATCTCCTTGATAGTGATCTCCACATCCTGGAGTTCATTGAAGTCTCCTGACCAGTGGATGGGCAGAGTCTGCGCTATCCCAAACAGCGAGGGGGTGTTTCTTGGGCCGTCCGGGAAACCAAGCCAGGTGCGAGCATCCATCGTGCCATCGAAGTGACAGGTAGCACACGAAATCCAGTTATCGGTTGTCAGGGCAGGTTCCGCAGCTGAATTGAACAGCTTCTTACCGAGCAGCACCGGCGGCGTCATGGGGATGTCCGTCATCGGGACGGTATCGGTGACAGTGAGAGTT
>JASLXL010000039.1 GCA_030740335.1 SAR202 cluster bacterium
GACCTGAGCGCCCCGGACCGGCACAACGACCGAGATCCCGCCCGCAACGGTCGTCGTAGCCGTGGACGAGTCCCACTCGCGGCCAGCCATGCCTTCCACCAGGGGCATGACGCTCTGTGATTGCACGGCATGCAGTCGGGGCATATTGCCGATGTGGCCCCCTTCGAGCAACTCCCTGAATCCGGCGTAGGCCCCGAGTAGTAGGCCACCGTTGCCCACCGGGAACACCACGTGGTCAGGCGGGAGGCCATCGAGCTGGTCGACGACCTCGTACGCAAAGCTCTTGGTGCCCTCCAGGAAGTACGGGCTCCAGGCATGGGACGCGTACACGATGTCATTGTCCCTGGAGTAGGCCACTGCGGCATCGGTGGTGTCGTCGCGGGACCCCTCGATCGAGTGGACCTCTGCTCCGTAGATTCTGATCTGGGCGATCTTTGCCGCCGGCGCGGTCGCCGGAGCGAAAATCTGAGCCTTAATGCCGGACCGTGCCGCGTAAGCGGAGACCGCAGCGCCCGCGTTGCCGGAGGAGTCCTCGACGACCTCTGTGATCCCCTGCTCCCGGGCCACAGCGATCATAATGGCGGCCCCGCGGTCCTTGTACGATCCGGTCGGGTTCACGAACTCCAACTTCCCTAGGAGCCGGTCGAGGCACACCTCTGCTGCAATTGCAGGCAAAGGAATTAGAGGAGTATCGCCCTCGCCGAGGGTCAGTGCAGAGGCAGGGTCTGCCAGTGGCAGAGGCATGTCGTGGCGACCACGCAAGTATCTCGGTGCGGACGCGTCGTAGACCACGTCCAGCGGAGTGCCGCAATGCCCACATGCCAGGGTAGTCATGTCGACGGCGTAGCGTCGGTCGCAACTGCTGCATCGGAGTGCAAAGTGAGTCATGTCGCATACCACCTGAGGGGCGAATTGCGGGCCGATTATATCACTCGCAAGCCGCAGTCAGGTCTGAAATACAAAAGCCCCACGGTGCCCCCGTGGGGCAGGATTTGATGGTCGAGGGACAAGGGCTAGTCGGGCATGCCCCTGCTCAACTTGAAAATGCCATAGCCCATCAACGGGATGGAGAGGATAATCACCGATATGATGAGGAGCGTCTCTCCGAAGATATCTTGGAAAGCTACCGCGAACAACACCAGTCCAGTGATGAGAACCGATAGCCAGAACATCTTGCGGGCGAACTGTTGGAGTCGGTGACCCAAGCGAAAAACCGGCGGCGGCTAAAGTCGAGTGTCGATCTTTTTGAGGAAGGAGTCTATCATTTCGTATTCGTACTGTGGACCGGGCTCTTTGCGCACCTTCAGAAGGATGCGGGACTCCAACCTCAGGTCGGCCGTGCTCAGGTGTTTTGTCTTCCGTCTTGGGTCCGGTCGAACCACTTCAGTGCGGTCGCTTGGACCCATGGAAATGAGCATGCCCATTCCCACATTTCCCACATATAGGATCGCCGCACTCCCCGCCGTGAGGAGACACGTCACCATCCAGCCGATGCGGACCGCCACCGTATCCAGGCCTAAGCGTTCCGCGAGGTTTCCCAAAACTCCCAATATCAACCTGTCTTCGGCACTTCGCTGCAACGTTTGGCTTGTCCCATTGTGTCCGTTACATTTTTGTCGTTCATACGCCGCAGAGAGCGCCGTGCGGCTTCTTATTCGGGGGAATGGCCGCACCGTTGCTCAGGCGCGGTGTCTCGTCAAGTCAAACGGGTTGGTCGGAGATGACGCTTATCTATGGTTTGTCGTCGCCTGCCTCGTCCTTCTAGGTGGCCGCCGGAGGCCCGTCTTCGTCAACGTCGCCGCCGCCGAGCAGGTCACGCAGCTCCTCTTTGGTCTTGCGGATCTGCGCAGTTTTTTCGGATATACGATCGTACAGCCCGGAGCGGGCCTTGACGCCTTCGCCAATTAGGAACGCTGCTGCCTCGGAGCGACTGCTGACGATCCCGGACTCGACCAGGTCATCAAGCTTGATCAGGCTTTCTTTGTTGAGCCGGACCATGACGACGTTGTTTCGAGCTGAAAGGGCGTCTTGCAGCGTCTCCTTGAGGCTCTCTCCTATCGTTTCGGCGCCTGAGAAGGCCTGGCTGGCCGCCGACTTGGCCTCGTCTATGATGATCTCGATACCTTCCGAAAGTCGCTTCTTGCGTGGCTCGTTGTCTTCGCTCATGTTAGCCGCCCCCCCCAATCAATCTGTAAGGCTTACATGTAAGGGTACATGACTATTACGCACATGTCAAGTCCTGGATTCTATGCAATGCTATTATCAAACAGGGGTGGCGGAAGGGCATTCCACTGGCTCGAGGACGACAAACTCGAGGCGTGGATTGAGGCCTGGAATGCGAGACCCGTCCTGGTCGGTGTCCTGCAATTTGGTTAGTAATACTTGATCTACTCGGACTTGCGGCTCGTACTGGAGGGTGTTAATTTGGCTACAGGGGCAGCGGATTTATCCACCGTTCGGATCCTTTCGATTGTACCCGACTCTACTATTCGCAGGCCGGTGTTACACATGATCTCTCAGAGACCGACTGATCCCGTAGATGATGACAGCAACTCGACCACATCCGAGACTGTGAAAGGGACCGAAAGTGTGTCCGATCAGGCTGGCGAGGACCGCATGTCCTGGTACAGAGATCGAGTGCTTCTTGTGGTCGTCGGCATCGTACTTGCCCTGGACCAGCTTACGAAGTATATAGTGGTGGAGACCCTACTGCTCCGGGAGTCGTGGCCGGAGGATAGCTTCTTTCGCTTCACGCACGGTACGAACTCTGGGACCGCATTCGGTCTATTCCAGAACCAGACCTTTTTTTTGATCATCTTCTCCACCGGCGCCATCGGTTTCATCTACTACTTCTACCGGAGCCACGCGATGCCAAGCCTGCTGTTGAGGCTGGCGATGGGGCTTCAACTAGGTGGGGCACTGGGAAACCTACTAGACAGAGTGAGGGCTGGCAAGGTGGTCGACTTTCTCGGCGTTGGCCCATGGCCGACATTCAATATCGCCGACTCCGCCATTGTGACCGGTATTACATTGCTCATCGCGATCACCTTCTTTGCCCGAGATGAGAAATCGAAGCAGGAGGACGGCGCCGGCGAGCTCGTCCCATAGTGAGCCCGGAGCGAGGCGTGGGCGACCCCATTACGTTCGATGTAGACGCTGCGGGAGAGCGGCTGGACACGTTCTTGGCCACGCGCTGTGAGGACCTCTCCCGTTCCAGGTTGCAAGCGCTCATATCCAGTGGGCATGTCACTGTGGATGGCCATAGAGTCAGGCCATCCCGGGTACTGAAGTCTGGTGAGCTGGTTAGTCTGGTGGTTCCAGAGCTGGAGCCCAGCCACATTGTGGCCACTGCGATACCCCTCGACATCGTGTACGAAGACCGCCATCTGCTGGTAGTCGACAAACCCGCGGGCATGACCGTGCACCCAGCCCCCGGCCACCACGATGACACCCTCGCCAACGGCGTGTTAGCGCACTGCCCGGACCTTGAGGGTATCGGTGGCGAGTTACGCCCTGGCATCGTCCACCGTCTGGACAAGGACACTTCCGGGTTGCTGGTAGTGGCGAAGAACGACTTGGCCCATTCCGGTCTGTCGGCGCAGTTCAAGGACCGGAGCATTACCAAGGGTTATACGGCACTGGTGCACGGTCATCCACGGCAGCCTAGGGCGTTCGTGGATGCGCCCATCGGACGGCACCCCAAACACCGCAAGCGTATGGGCATCGTCGCCTCGGGACGGGCGTCCCGGACCGAATACACCGTGGACGTGAAGTATGCTGGGTTTTCCCTGCTCGACGTTCGGCCGGAGACCGGGCGGACCCACCAGATACGGGTTCACATGGCATCCATAGGCCATCCACTGGCAGGGGACACGGTGTACGGCCAGGCTCATCCACGCCTTGGACGACACTTTCTCCACGCAAGCTTGCTTAGATTCGAGCACCCGGCTACAGGGGAGCTTGTGGAGTTGGGGTCGGAACTGCACGCAGATCTGCGTGAATTTTTGGAGTCGCTACGGCCTGGCTGACTTGTGAGGGCTGGATTCCGTATTCGCCTGTCTGGATAAGAGAAAGAAGAATAAATTAATTCGTGGACACCCTCACACTCCCGGCGAGGGGTTCCGCCCCTTTGCACACCCCTCAGTACCACGTGAATAGGGATCTCCAATAGACCATATGATTT
>JASLXL010000040.1 GCA_030740335.1 SAR202 cluster bacterium
GCGACGGTTGTACCTATCGTTATACTCGGGTCCACGACCTTGTACATTGGGTGCAGCTGACTGTATGAAGACCTTATACAACTGGGCCGAGGGGTTTATACACTGGCCCACAGGTGTCAAACCCTGTCTAAGGTTGGTACATGGCATCTCTTAGTTGAGGTACTTTGGGCACGGGGTAGTGATTTGGGATGTTTTTCTTCAGATACGTATAAATTTGTTTATACGGTTCCTGGTGAATCGGAGTAGCAGTCCGCGTAGGGGGCTCAGTGTCTTTGTGCGCCCGTTACCCCAGTAGCCCTAGCTTGCTACCAATCCCTTCGTCCTCTGCCTTCCTCAATCGGGGTGCCTATCCTGACACACACCTTAGAAAAGGTCTCTATGAGATGTATGGGTGAGATTCCGTTAAGAAAGATGTGTATGCTTTGGCCCATTCACTCAGGTGCTGGTTGGTCTTGAATCTCTTACTGGCATCAAGTGCAATGCCCATTCATTCCGTAGGACATTTGCGACAGAGTCAGTTCGTAACGGGATGAATCTGTTTCATGTGTAGGCCTGTTGGGACATAGCAGCCTGACAATGACTCGCATCTATGCTGAACAGGTAAATAGTGAGGATGCTATTAAGGCTTGTAAGGCTGTTGTGAGGTAGGTGGGGATATATCTCAATGCCCCAGTTGTACCTAATCCCCCATGGGACTTTTATCCGTTAGGTTCCTGATACCGCCGAGATTATACTGCCTCTAGAGGCAGTATAATCTCGGGCAAGAGAATGGGATATGGCATTGCGACCGGTCTTCGTCCTGAGGTCCGTTGGAGCATTATGGCCGTCACCACGAGCAGCCAGCACCGAGTGATACCAAACCCCAGCCAGATGTGGCAGGCACAGACGTAGGTGGAGGTTGACCGAATGACAGTCATTGAAACCACGGCGATAGGCTCAAGGCGGGAGTTGTTCGTCGACGAACTCCTGGTCGACAGGCTCGACAGAGCACGTCTCAAGCTCCACGACCCCAAACCAGGTGGTACCGCGATCAACTACGACACTCCATGGGAGGGATACCCCGACGCGCCCGATTCCTTCTACACGACTGTTCTAAGAGAAGGGGACACTTACCGGATGTATTACCGGGGAGGGGAGGACATAACCAGGTCGCTAACTTGCTATGCAAAGAGTAGCGATGGGATCACCTGGATAAAGCCGCGTCTTGGCTTGGTGGAGGTGGACGGCTCGACGGACAATAACGTGATCGGTTTTCCCAACGCACCGCAGTTTTGTGCCTTCAGGGACACCCGCCCAGGCGTGCCGGAGCTGGAGCGGTACAAGGCGAACGCTCTGCGCACCACCAGGGCAGACAACGTCGGTCTGTTCGCCTACGTCTCAGGCGACGGAATCCACTGGTCCAGGCTATGCGAGGAGCCCATCGTGGCCAACGTACTCCGCAACCACTTCGACTCTCAGAACGTGATGTTCTGGTCCGAGGTGGAGGAACAGTACGTGCTCTACGCCCGCCACATGGTGGGCGGTAAGCGGGCCACGGCTAGGGCGACGTCATATGACTTCCTAGACTGGACAGAACCGACGCTGATGACCTACAGCGACACAGGCACCACGATCCCATCTGAGCACCTATATACGAATCAGACGCACCCGTACTTTCGAGCGCCGCACATCTACATCTCACTGGCCGGTCGCATCTTTTTTGATCGTCGCACACTTACGGACGAGGAGATGGCATACGCCGAAAAAGATGTGAACCCGAGAAGTGGCAAACCCAAGGACTGTTCGGACGGCGTGCTGTTGACGACTCGGGCCGGTACGACCACGTACAATTTCACGTTCAAGGAGAGCTTCGTCAGGCCCGGGATCGGCTACAGCAACTGGACAACACGCAACAACTACCCTGCTCTGGGCGTCGTGCAGACCGGATCGACGGAGATGTCGTTCTACGTGCAGCGGGACTACGCACAGAAGACCTCGTACCTGGAGCGAATGACCCTGCGTTTGGACGGCTTTGCCTCCCTCAACGCACCGTACGACGGCGGCGAGATGACGACGAGGCCGCTCACCTTCGAAGGCAACAAACTAGAGATCAATTACTCGACGAGCGCGGCCGGCAGTATCAAAGTCGAGCTACAGGACGCGGAAGGTCGGACACTGCCCGGGTATGGTCTGAGGGAATGCCGAGAGTTGATCGGTGACGAGATAGAGGGCGTCGTCGCTTGGGAAGGCGGGAGTGACCTTGGCGCGCTGACCGGCAAACCCGTTCGACTGCGCTTTGCAATGCGGGACGCCGACGTATTCTCATTCCAGTTCAAGGCCAGGCCTGCCAATGATTTGATTTCAGAAACGGGAGGAGTTCATCACTCGCAACAGGCTACCTCTGGGGGCAATATAGCCTAGGAGACGAGGGGAGGAGGGGGCTTAGGCGGGGCTGGTAGCAGCTAGGGCTACGTGGTTAGCAGGTGGATAGCGAGGATGCTATTAAGGCTCATAAGGCTGTTGTGAGGTGGGGTTATTCCCTCATGCCCCCTGGATATATAGAAAAAGTATGGGACGGAAGGGGCGTGTTAGGCAGAACGAAAGTTACCTAGACACCATACTGTTGCAAGATTTCAATAAATTCCTGTCGTTCATCAGCTGTTATAACTCTGTCGTCCTCCTCGCCTTCCTCGTTAACTGGATTATGCCGAGAACGAACACTTTTTGCGATTTCAGTATCCCCTGACAATAACTCCTCAAATTGACCGCACCAGTCTATTTGTGAGCGCCGCTTTAAGGCAATGTTCAACTGCGATAGTGCTGATTCCATCGTAATCTCACCATCGCTCCACTTACTTACTATATGCGTGGTGGTTTCGCATATTTTAGTTAAGTCAGCTGAGGCTGGACCAGGAGGATAATGCGGTAGCAATCTACCTATAAAGTCGAACATGTCCTCTTTGGCGGGAAACCAAAGAAACCCTGGTACTCCTCCACCAATTCCACCAGGAGCATCCCCGTAGGTTAATACACCCCACGTGGAACTCTCTGGTATAGCGTAGGAGTATTCGATTATATATTTTTGTTCGGATTCATTTGCTAGCGAGTCGAATTTGTCGTCTGAAATTTGCATTTAATTAACCGTCCGAGATTGATTTATCAACAACTGCGTCAATGTCGCATCTGACTAAGACTTAAGATATATCCCAACGCCCTCGTTGTACCTAATCCTATGTAGGACTCCTAGCCGTCAGATTCCCCAGCTACTCCGCATGACCCTGCCTCTGGGGCAGTATAGTCTAGGGGCTACAGTCTAGCGACGGGTCTGTGGCCTGAGGTCCGTCGGAGCAGGGTGCCGTCATTGTGAGCAGCGCCGCGGCTAAGCGCAACTAGAATGGTCATCAACTGTCCCGATGGGGCATCTTTATGTGCGACGCACGGTCATCGCGGCGAGAGACATCAGAATGATGGCGAACGTACACAGTACCGCTAGCTCCATGCCCACGTCACCAAGGCCCTGGCCTTCAAGCATAATACCACTGAGTCCGTCGACCGCGTACCGAAGAGGCAACACGCGGGCGATCGCCTGGAAATAGCCGGGCATCTGCTCAACCGGGAGGATGACCCCGGACAGGAATATCTGGGGTGCCAGGACAATGGGTATAAATTGCACAACCTGGAACTCGTTTCGCGCAAAGGTCGATATGAAGATGCCCAGGTTTACGGCAACGACTGTGAGAACCATCAGCAGCACAAAAATCTGCCATAGATCGCCCTGATAGCTCACTTGTAAGGCCAGGATCGTGAAGAGCAGGATGCCCACGGACTGGATGGCCGCAAATATAAGAAACCCCAGTAGGTACCCGACCAGAATGTCCCCACGACCGATGGGAGTGGTTAGCAGCCTCTCGAGAGTGCCCTGCGAGCGCTCACGAAGAAAGCTCACCTCAGTGAGTATGAAGGTGAAGAACATTGCAAAAACTGCCATCAATGCAGGGGCAACTCGGTCCAGTACGCCTTTCTGGTCGGCAAAGCTGAATCCCACCAGAGACATGACTATGATCGGCGCAACGACTATCAGCGCCATGGAGCGATGGTCCCCCCTGATCTGGTTCACAATGCGTAGCGATATCGCCAGCGTACGGTCTAGACTCATTCGCCAGACCTTTGCCGAACCAAGTATAGAAATGCTTCCTCAAGGGTAGAATCCGCGGCACCGGTAGCGGCGCGTAGGTCGACTGGGCTGCCCACTGCGACGATTCGTCCATCGTGCAATAACCCTAGTCTGTCACAGTGGGCAGCATCGTCCATGACGTGACTGGACATAACCAAGGTTACACCGCTCGAGGCTAGGCTCCGAAAATGCTCCCACAGCGAAGCTCGCAACTCAGGATCTAGGCCTACAGTCGGCTCATCCAAAAACAGCAATGGCGGGCTGTGCACCAGGGCGATGGCCAGGCTCACACGCTGGCGCATTCCGCCGCTTATGCGGTGGACCGAGTCTTTACGCCAGTCCCACAACTCGACTCGGGTCAGTATCTTCTCAATTACTTCCCGGCGCTCTGCTGCGTTGGACAGACCCTGCATGCGAGCGAAGAAGTCCACGTTCTGTTGGACCGACAACTCCATGTAAAGCGCCTGAAGCTGAGGCATGTATCCAATGCGACTGAACAATTTAGGCGACGGCTCTTCGCCCAGCACCCGAACGACTCCTAGCTGCGGTTTGAGAAGCCCAACCAGCAGCCGCAGGAGCGTCGTCTTGCCACTGCCGTTGGCACCTAGGACTCCGAATATCTCCCCGGTGGAGACGGACAGCGTCACGCCATTCAGTACCTTCAGCTTACCGTAGCTGAATTCCAGGTCTTCGACGCGAAATGCAGGTCTCTTGTTTTCTGTCATGCGCCGATGGCGAAAACTAGGCGCTTTAGGCCTGCCCTCATGAAAGAGGCGTCCTTTCTCGGCCACCGTCTGTTTCTAGGCATAACTGATTCCTTTGGCGAACTATTCCCAAATACCCCATGCGACTCCTAGCCGTCAGGGGTAAGTATTATTTTCGCTCCATTATCCAAGTTACTGCCCGACGCAATCAGAAATCGACAGCGGCGCAATCTTGCGAAAGACAGGGTGTGAACGACCCGGCCAAACGCACTGACCCGATGGCGTCGATTTGCAACACTTAGTTAACAAACAGGCAATACATTTGTAACAAGTGATGAATAACATCTTAACTGAACTGTCGGTTCGCTGTGGAGTGTGAATCGTACACTGAGCCGGAGTTCCCTGATCTAAATGGAGGTGGTAGAAAAACATGGACTCAGGCCACATTGCTTGGATGCTGACCGCTTCGGCCCTGGTAATGCTCATGACTCCAGGACTTGCCTTTTTCTATGGAGGTCTCGTTCGCGCCAGAAATGTTATTAGCACCATCATGTACAGCTTCATAGCGATGGCTGTGGTAAGCGTAGTCTGGGTCCTGTGGGGCTACAGCCTCGCCTTCGGCGATGGGGGCTGGTTCATAGGCGACTTTGATAAGCTTGGACTTTCCGGCATTGACATCAACGAGGAGTCTGGAGGGATACCGACCCTTCTGTTTGTCATATTCCAGATGATGTTCGCGATAATTACCCCGGCCCTGATTACAGGGGCGTTTGTAGAGCGGTTTAAGTTCATCACCTACATGCTGTTCTTGGTGATCTGGGTCACCATCGTTTACGCCCCCATAGCCCACTGGGTTTGGGCTCCAGAAGGCTGGCTCTTCAAAGAGGGGGCACTCGACTTCGCGGGCGGGACCGTGGTCCACATTAACGCGGGAGTGGCAGCGGTAGCCGCCGCCCTGTTGGTCGGACGGAGACGGAGCCCCGGCGTGGAACCTCATAACGTCCCATACGTAGTCCTCGGCGCGGCGTTACTGTGGTTCGGATGGTTCGGTTTCAACGCGGGTTCCGGCCTCGCTTCCAACGCCTTAAGCGTCAACGCCTTCCTAGTTACAAATACGGCCGCAGCGACGGCCGCTCTCACCTGGGGGCTGTTCTCACAGATTCAGACGGGCCGCATGGGCGCCGTCGGTGTAGCTTCCGGAGCGGTGGCCGGCCTGGTGGCCATAACGCCAGCATCCGGGTTCGTCGGAGTCATGGGTGCCCTGGGCATAGGGTTTGGCGCCGGCGCACTCTGCTATGGCGCGGTATGGCTCCGGACCAAGACCCAACTCGACGACGCGCTTGAGGTTTTCGCCGTCCACGGTGTTGGAGGCATATGGGGCGCCCTTGCCACGGGCATCTTCGCAGCCGCGGCCATTGGCGGCACAAAAGGGGCCATCGAGGGCAACGGCGGTCAGATGGTAACTCAGCTAATGGCGGTTGCCGCCACCATTGGATACTCTTTCGTTGTGACAGTGGTCATCCTCAAGGTACTGGACCTTGTTCCGGGCCTAGGTCTCAGAATAGAAGAGGGTGAAGAGGACCAGGGTTTGGACCTATCGGCCCATGGCGAGCGGGCATTTGTCAGAGACGGAGCCGATTAACTAGACGGACGGGACACCGCTAAACACAGAAAGTTTGGATTCTGAGGTGAGAATAAATGATTAAGATAGAGGCAATTGTCCGTCCCGAGCGAGTTAATTCGGTGACTGAGGCGCTGCAACAGGCCGGCTGCGGAGGGTTTCACTATCAGAACGTCACCGGCCAAGGCCAGCAAGGTGGGGTAGAGGTTTTTACCGGTAGAGGCGGGTCGATGGCCAAAGCAGCAGTGCCCAAAACTATACTGGTAACCATTGTCCCCGAAGTAATGAAAGAGGCGATTATCGAGGTAATCGTTGACTCTGCCAGGGGCCCGGACGGAGGGCAGATTGGAGATGGCAAGATCATTGTCTCGCAGGTGGAGGACGTCGTCCGAGTACGCACAGGCGAACGTGGCGAGCCTGCTATCTGAGCACAGCATTGCCCTTAAACCATCCACCTGAACAGCCAACGCGGTACCAGATGGAGCCTAACGGCTAGGAAGTCCCAAGGATACAACCCCCCAGCTATATTCTAGTACTTGGCCTTCTAGGATTGAATCGCGCCGAGACTGACTCCATTCCTGCAGCGGTTTTCGATGTCGGCGTCACTGGCTTTAGCTGTGTATCCATTACGGTCGCCTTCGAAGGCGCCTGTACCCGGCTATCATCCCCACCGGACCCGTCAGGAACAACAAATTGACCGCCCTGGTCGCCGGCGAGGCGCTGAAATCCGGTGTGCAGTTCGAACCGTTGGACACAGGCGCCGACGGAAGGGCAGGGGTAGGGGTGGGCAGCCCAACGAAGATTAGGTCGAACTTGTCGCTTGCAGCGCCCATTCGATAGGTATCTTGCTGTATCGCCTGGACCTCGTTTAGCACGAAGAGCACGGGCTGACCCAGCAACTCAGGGTCACCGGGGACCACCACTAGGCTCTTGTACCCGTCCCCTTCGATCAGCGCCGGGGACGACTTGTATGAGCCCACTCTTGCGACGAGGACGGCGTCTGAGGGCACCCGGCCTCCGGCTACGACGATGGTGCCTGAGTAGACCAAATTCGGCGCCACTACCGGTGTAGCGATAGGCGTGGCCGTAGGCGGAGAGGTCGGTGTATTCGTAGGTGGCACTGCTATTTGAGTGGGCGTAGGCGGCACCGGTGTATGAGTAGGCATGGGTGTGGCAGTCGGCGTCGGGGTGGGTGTCGGCATGGCTGTCGGTGTAGCAGTAGGCGTAGGTGGCACTGACGGGAAGGTCAAACCGAAGCTCAACTTAACCGTTACTTGACCGGAGTAAGTATCTGTCTCCGCTGCTTGGATCAGCCCAATGTGAAATGTCACTGTTTTGCCGATAAACGACGAACCCGGCAGCGGAGCCGCGATAAGCGCCGAGTAGTGTCCATCTACCACAACCGCAGGCTGTGATTCGTAGCTTCCGGCCCGGGCATGGATAAGCAGTCCATCGGGCACGGCAACTGGAGCGCTGACCGCACCCCCGTAAATTGATGGAAGCGGCGGTACCTGCGCCTCCGCCCTAGATCTCATCAGGAAGAGCATCAAAGCTGCGGATATTGCCGCGAACAGGGAGAGCCGAACTCTGTGTCTCACTCTATCCCGCATGAGCCTGCCTCTGGGGGCAGTATAGCCTAGGGACCAAGATGGACGCGAGGGTGGTGACTGAGGTGGACCCCGAAAACTGGACAGGTGGTTAAGCTACAGTGAGGCTCCTAAGATGACCTGGA
>JASLXL010000041.1 GCA_030740335.1 SAR202 cluster bacterium
AACGACCTCCTCTACACAGCGAAGTCGGGGACTATAACCCAGTACACAAACGAAGGCAACAGCATCCAGAGTGTCGATGTCGGGGTAGGCTCTATCAACTCGCTGAGCTTTAGCGGCTCAACCATGTACTTCACGAGCAACGAGGACACCTACGTCTATGCGACGTTTGTCGGGGACACCGTCGAGGGTGCAGCCGGGTCTCGGTCGTCCAAGGGGATTGCGTACCACTACACCACGGCGTCTTCTGAGGCGGCCCTGTATGTCCTGGTAGATGGCAGCCCCAAAGACTACATACTGAAGGTGGACGCGTCCGACGGGAGCCTGATCACCAACTTCTCCTCCGATGGGTGGGCGCCGGCTCCCAGCGCTAATACGGAAGGTATCGAGTTCTTCAGCGATGCCCTGTGGGTGATTGCGAACGAGAGCAGCGGCTGTTGCGATAACCAGCGTAAGCTGTACAAAATCAACAAGACGAGCGGGAAAGTCACAAAAACATATGACATTTCTAACCAAGTCAATAACGATATTGGTGACATAACCAACGACGGCACGAACCTAATCGTGTACGCCAAGTCAATGAACGACGTTTTTACCGTCTCAACGACTGGCGGGGATGAGGGTAAAACCTGGCCCGGCGGTAATCTGAACGGTGCCAAGGCCATTGCCTATCACCCTGTTCAACAGGCTTTCTACGGTATCTCCGGCACAAGCATGAACAAATTCGACAGCTCCTGGAACGACACCGGAGCGAGCTATACCTTAGAGCTCGACCCAAATGCAACTTCTACAACAGCTGTCGCCAGTGTCCAGGGCGCGACCTTCGTGGACAAAGCTCCATACAATGACTTCTGGTTTGTTGCTAATGGACGAGTCTTCCACTCCTACGTTAGCCAGTCGGTCACGACGGAGCCCATAGGGCTAGCATGGAGCTCGGCGGACGCTCCGGGTTTGGGAAGTGCAGAGTCTCTATGGGTGCTCGTCAATGCAGAGCCGTTCGACAAGATCTTGAGGGTCGATACGTCAGACGGCGAACTCAACACAAACTTTGACGATGACGGGGTTGCAGACGCTCCATCCGGAAACACGGAAGGGATTACCTTCGTCACAGAGGGGACGGATAACTACCTCTACGTCGTGGCCAATGAAGGGTCCGACCAGTGGAATAGGACTAAGTACCTGTACAAGCTCAGCGCCGTCGACGCGTCCGTTCAGGCCGGATATCCGAAGGACCTGAACAACGTTGTATGGGACGACCTGGGAGGGATAACTTACGACGGAGAAGATCTCGTAATCTCTGCCAAGTCCAACTCCAACCTTTGGAAGATCTCAACGTCCGGTGACAAGAGGGTGGAAGGGTGGCCTTGCTGCACCTCCGGTTTCACTCAGGGCGTTAAGGCCCTGGCTTACCACACCGGTCGTGGAGTGCTGTACGGCGCGAACGGCACCTCGTTGTTGGGTATAAGTAGCGACATACAGAGCTACGAGTCAGAGGCTAGCCTGAAACTTGATGGCGTGAACATGTCTGGCAACGTGCATGGCATGACCTTCGCTGGAGACGTGCTTTACATAGCGCGGACGCAATCCGTCTCGAGCGTGGACACCGGGTACATAACCGCAACTGCGTTTGCAGAATCCATGACGACCAAGCCTCAGGGACTGGCCCTGTCGCCAAGTACCGCTTCCTACCAGGGAACGAGCGTGGGTTCGGCCCTGTGGGTCGTTGTAGATGGGACTCCCAAAGATAGACTAATCAAGCTAACCTTGAGTAACTCCGCCTGGTCGGCGGATACAGATTTTGGCAGCGACACCACCAAGAATGGGTCAGCCGAGTTGCCCGATAGCAACGTCACGGGCGTCACTTACCTCGGCGATGACGGTCTGTACGTGATCGGCGGCTCGGATACCCAAAACCCTAAGATGTATCAACTGAGCCCGGTCAACGGGTCAGTACTCAACACGTACAGCCTTTGCTCATCTAACATGATGGGCGGCCCCGCGATGGGCGGCGGCGGCGGCATGGATATGTGCAACAGGCCTGCTGGAGGTCTAGCTAACAACGGCGACGACAGACTCATTGTGTTCGGCTCAACAGAAAACACTTATTTCTTCTACGATACCAGCGGTCAGTTACAAGATAACAATCCGATGGGGCATGGCGGAGCCGATGCGGTCGACTTTATCCAGTCCGACTCAACCTACTGGACCGCTGACGACGACAGCATCCAGATGTGGCTGAATCCGGGCGGAGATGTGTACAACATATGGCAGGCTGAGACCTACGATATGGGAAACCCCAACGGTGCGCTCGAAAACATCCAGGGCTTCGTGGTGTGTCCTAAAGCTGCCACAGGTGCTAGCTATCCCTGCACAACAAAGGACATGTTTATTGGATGGAACGACGGCACGGACGGGTACATTTCCCAGGCGGTGCCGCCTTCTCCGATTACGAATACCCCTCGGGACGTGGCATACAACGCAGACGATGACGTTTTGTACATACTGGTCGACGGCAAGGGTGCGGACGTTGTGGTGGCCGTTGACCCGACTACCGGTCTTGTCAAAGAAAACAGTGATGGAGAAGAGATTTTCTTTACGCTAGCCAACGAGAACGCTAACGGCGTCGCGTACCTCAATTCCAAGGTTTACGTCTCTGAGGAGGAGGACTGCGGAGGCCCGGGAGCAGGCTGTTTCGGCCCGCCGGGAACGCTAATTACGGTGCTTGAATCCGATACCCTTGCCAAGGATACGACTTTTAACCTGAACACTTCGAACGGCTCTCCGGGGGGTATGGACTCAGACGGCACGAACCTGGTGGCCACCGCTCAGTATGGCGGCTCAAGGGTGGACTATTTTAGTCCCAGCAGCGGCTTCCCGACGAAGGAAGTGTACCTCTGGCATCCAACAAATCAGGGGTGGCATGAGGAGAACTTCTCTGACGTCGCCTACTCGACAAGTACACCCACGTACTTCTTATCCAAGAGTGGCATGATCTATCGAGCTACTGAGGATGGAGATATAATGGAGGAGTGGAGCATCACGGCCCCCGACTCTTCAGTGCTCAATACTATAACCGGGCTCGACTTTGTGGGTTCCTCACTGTATATAGCAGACGCCACTACGGCAAAGATCTATAAGGCCCTGATCCCGCTTCCGACTATCACCATAACCAACACGCCTCGCGCGATGGCTTCGGCCTCGAGTACCTTGTGGGTCGCGGTCGATGCGGAGCCGGTCGACAAAATCCTTAAGCTGGCTGTCTCGACTTCTTCGGCAACTACTATAGCCTCCTTTGACTCGCCGGGCACCGAGACGGACGGGCTGGCAATTCATGATGGGACCCTATGGGTGATCACCAACGACAAAATAAGCATCGAAACCCCCGGCGGCGGGTTAATGCAGGCGACCCTTCCGATGATGTACCAGGTCGACCCGGACACGGGATCGGAAATAACCCATGGGCCGTTGATGTTCCAGAACAGCCAGATGGGGATGGGACCAGGACAGCCAGATGTCTTTAAGGACACAGTCGGCGGTCTTGCCAGTGATGGACAGTACCTCTACTCAGGCACGCACGCCCAGACAGGGAAAGGGACCCCCGGCACGCTATATCGAATCGATCCGAGCAATCAAATGTGCATGAACATGTTCGGTGAGCAGGTTTGTGGGCCGGAAATAAGGACGATTACACAGTTCGAAGGCCAACACACCTACCTCGACTCGATCCAGTCAGTTGAGGTCGCACCCTCAGCGTCCTACGCGGACGACCGCAGGCTCATAATATCCGGTAGTTCGGACACAGGGATGGAGGCGGATCGAATCTCAAGGTTGGACATCACTGCTGCTGCTTTGGCTCAGGACTCCGTTGTCCATAGCCAGTACAGCCTGCTTGATGATGAGGGCCAGGCAGGTACTTTGGACATCCGAGGTATGGCCGTTGTCGGCACCATCCTGTTCATGGCCGACGCGACGAACGGTGAGATTATCGGAACGGCTTTGCCTGAGAACACCGGCGTCGAGATGACGATAGTAGGATCCTACACGTCAAGTCTATCGGCGGTCACTGGCAGTGGGACGCATAGCGACACTGCCTCCTACTCTGTGGGGCGGAACACCAACGTCGCCGTGCAACTGACCTCCCCATCGAATGACTTTGTGGCGACCACTACCAGCGCCACGATTGCCGGCAGGGTCTCTGATCCCGCTATCACCACCGTAAGTGTCGGCATCCAACTCCCGTTCACAGAGTTCTTGAATGACGAAGTCCTCCTTGACGGGACCTCGGCCGCCCTGTGGTCCGTGAGCAACCAACACGGCAGTGGCGCGAGTCAATGGTACCTGGCACCAGGTGGATCAGGCTCGGGTTGTCCGGAGTGCGGCGCAGCAGGCTGGCGGTTTGGGAAACAGGCAGGCTACAGCGCAACTGGCGAGAAGACCTTCGCCGACGGGAACTCACGAGTGGCCGGCTCATTGACCAGCGCCGAGGTCTACCCTATCAGTCAAGGCTCGACTCTAGAGTTCACCACCGCTTGGAACACCGAATTCTTCCCCGAAACCGACATAAAGTTGGTCCAGATCGCAGAAATCACTCAGGATCTAGCGGGGAATGACCAAGTAGGGAGCTGGCAGACGATAGGTCAGATCGTGAACTTTGTGGATCCCTTCTGGATGCCCGAACCCGAGGCGAGGCATGACGACTTCCAGTGGTTAATAGTTGACCCATTACCGTTCAAACCTAATGTACAGACCCTTGTTGAAATTCCTCTGGACGGACTGGCGGGTAAGCGTATCAAGGTCCGATTCAAGTTCGACACCATGGACGAGTGGGCTAACGAAGGAAGAGGTTGGTTCGTCGACGATATCAAG
>JASLXL010000042.1 GCA_030740335.1 SAR202 cluster bacterium
GTGATGCCGAGGATATCGGGTCCAACCAGTGCCGCAAGGTCGTCTTCGAGGAGACCGGTGGACGCTGGGTTAGCCCTCGGGATGACAGCTACTCCTACCTGTGCCAGCCTCGGGAGGAAGGACGCCACGATATCGCGAGCCTTGGCCTTCTCAGCAGGAGGAACCGAGTCTTCCAGGTCCGGGACGAGCGCGTCGGGCGCCAGACTAAGCGCCTTCTCAAGCATGTCGGGCCGGTTCCCAGGAACGAACATCAGGCTCCTGAGCATCGCTGGCTCGTCTATATTCGACGCCATATCCTCCCTCCATTCCATTCCGTTCACGAGTATACCACTGCGCCAAGGGGGCTACTCCGCTCGTTGACACTTCGAAACAGCGCGTGATATAACCGCCGCGTTATGGGCAAAGAGGGCAGCGAACAGGGAGTTGCCGGGGTACCACGGCTAGAGATCATCGGCGTCACAGGACTACCGGAGATCGCGGTCGGGACCCAGCTGGGGCAAAGCATCACGGATGCTTGCGCCGCGCAGGGCACGCCGGTCCTGAACGGCGACGTGCTGGTGGTCACGCAGAAGATTGTGTCGAAGGCAGAGGGACGGCTGGTCAGGTTGAGTTCGGTCGACCCATCCCCACTGGCGATCAGCTTCGCCGAAACAAGTGGCCGCGACCCCCGCCTCGTAGAACTGGTACTTCGGGAGAGCAGATCCATCGTCAGGATGGAGCCTGAGCGTGGCATAATTATTACCGAGACTCTCCACGGCCTAGTCTGCGCCAACTCTGGCATAGATGCGTCCAATGTCCCTGGCGACGACTTCGTCGCCCTGCTCCCAGAGGACTCCGACGCGTCGGCCCGGCGAATACTTGAAGAGATCGTGGGAACCTCGTCGCTGACAGGCATTGCGGTGGTGGTGTCGGACACCTTCGGTCGGGCCTGGCGCGAGGGGCATGTCGACTTCGCCATTGGCGCTGCAGGCATCGCCCCGCTGAGGGACTACAGGGGAATACACGATGCAGTCGGCAAGATGATGACCGTAACGCAGATTGCCGACATTGACGAACTAGCCGCGTCCGCGGAGTTGGTGATGGGTAAGACGGCCGATATCCCCTCCGCGATTGTCAGGGGACACCGTTTTTCTAGTGGGGAGGCCGGATACAAGCCACTGATCCGTCCTCGCACCAACGACCTGTTCAGATAATCACGCTCAAATGGACAAACAAAAACGCCACGGCCTTGATTGCCGTGGCGTTCCTACTTCAGAACCTGTGGTTTGTCTGGCTACTAGTCGCCGTCTACGCTACTACCGCCCTGCATCTCATTTTTGGTCGGAATGTGAGAACCACCTAGCTCGGACGAGGAATCGTATCCCCAGGCTGAACCCTCTATGTAGTTCTGGAACTGCCTCTCCTCCCCACAGATTCGGCATTCACCAGTGCTAGATGGCCCATGGGGCGACTCGATAAGCCACTGGTGCTGACAGGTGGGAGCCTCGAGAATCTCGAGTACTTCGTTCCCTGCTCCCACTGTCGATGATGACGTTTCCACTGTCTTGATCCTCCATTTTGCATCTGAATACATGAATTAAAACGCCTGAATTATAACATAAGGCGTTAAAACAGTAACAAAAGGATTCATGGCGTGTCTATGTATTTCTAGGTGGGCGTTTCGGCCAATATCCAAACTGGCCTCAACGACATGCAGCCCACCATAGCGGGCCTGTCAATTGCAGTAGCAGCAACAACTCAGCAGGTCAAGCTGCGTCGCGGTTCGCTCTCTTCTTACGAGGTCGCCCTGGCTTCTGGGGACCCATTAGATCGGGGAATATACATGTCTTGTCCGGATCAGGCTCCAGGTTGATCTCATTTCCGCACTGCAGGCAATTAAGGTACCTTCCCCAGCAGTCCTCTCTCGACTGCAAATCCCCCCTACACCGGGGACAAACCTTGAAATCCACCACTTGTCAGCACCTTTAAGATCAATCTGTATCTGAATGGTGCCCCATAATAGTCTCAGAGAAGCCCAATGTCAAGTTACGCATGCTAAAATGCATAAAAAGATTTACATCCTGGAGTTTCAATTGACACACCTCCTTTTGGGCAACTATACTCAAGCTGAAATCATACGTTGGGGGCGCCGCCAAGATCGTGGAAGGCACACGACTACGAATTCTGCAGATCTTGCAGAAGAATACGCACGACACAGTCGAGGGCTTGGCCAAGGATGTCGGGCTGGCCTCCGCTACCATCAGACGCCACCTAGACATTCTTCAGCGCGACCATCTCGTTGCCTTTTCAGAGGTCAGGAAAAAGACAGGACGACCGGAGTACTCGTTCTACCTCACGGAAGAAGGGCAGGAAGCACTCCCGAAGGACTACTCCAAGCTCCTCGGCATGGTTGTGCAGCAGCTCTCCGAACTCAGTGAGCGTGACACTCTGGGCAAGGATGGCTCGGATGTTCTTGATCTGGTTTTCAGTCGATTGGCCGACGAAGTAGTGCGGCCGCTCAAGGCCGATCTGGCTGGTAAGAGTTTGGGCGAACGGGTTGCTTCACTTGAACGCCACCTGGAAGATCAAACCTTCGTTCCTGAAATGGATGTCTCCGACGGGTCGCTGAAGATTCGGCTCATGAACTGTCCGTTCCGTTCGGTCTCCCTGGAAAGCAAGGCAGTTTGCACATTCGACCTCAACGTCATCTCTTCCATGCTGGACATGAGTGTGGAACGGCACGACTGCATCCACGACGGCGACTCTGGATGCATGTACGTGGCAGACTTGAGCGCCGAGGCCGAAAGACAACTCGCCACCGTCTAGCCGGGCATCGACCGCCTCTCATTCGATAGATAAAGAAATTCTTTGTATTGTGAGGGGACGTGCTCTCGCACTGCAAAGGGGCTTTGCCCCTCTGCACACCCCAGTAATCCATCAACTTAAATTCGGCTCACTACCGCGCCCACCCCCATAGCGCGCGCAGCGCCTAGACAGGCCACTTCTCCTTCAAATACGCCGCGTCCCAGAACATGTACTCGTAGCGGCTGCTCAAGACGAATGCCTCCTCCATGCGCCTGAGATTATCTTCTGAAGCCGAAGAAGCGGTCCGGTCGACAAAGTCGCGGAGCCACGCGGCCAGATCTGCAAACTCATCGGAGGCGTACATCTCGATCCATCTCACGTAGAGTGGGCTGTCTGTCGGCAAGCCTCGATGCTCCAGCATCTTGCCAATCTCTGAGTAACCCCATGAGCAGGGCAGGATGGCCGCAGCGATCTCCTCGACGCCGCCAGATAAGGCTGTGCCCACTAGGTGGTGGGTATAGGCGAGAGTGGTTGGAGACGGCGACGTCGATTCCAGCTCCTGCTCCGTGATGCTAAACTCGGCGCAGAACGAGACATGGAGCGACATCTCCGTGTTGAGGGTCTCGTGGAGCAACCACGCGAACCACCCCATGTCATCGATCGTGGCAGCCTTTGCAGCGGCTATGGCAATGGCACGAGAGAATCCGATGAGATACAGGTAGTCCTGGCGCATGAAGTATCGGAAGGTGTCTAGCGGCAGGGTGCCGTCGCCGATACCGAGCACGAAGGGATGGCGCTTCTCCAGGTCCCATGACGCCGCGCACTTACTTCTGAGGTCTGCGGAAAATCCCATCAGATCGCCTCCACAATAATCGTGTCTCCCGAATTGACCTGCTTCAGTATGGTTGGATCGTCATCGACACTACCCAGGACATTCACAGCACTCATCGGTCTTATCTCGTCGCCGCGGCTCATGGGTGTCAGGCCGAAGAACAGGCATAGGGCAGATCCTGACGGCCAGTACGTAACTGCGCCCATCTCGGCCACCTCAACGTCCTGCTCCTCGTCCGACTCGACTGGAATAGTGAAGTAGATTTCATCACCCCACGTCCCAACAGGGGCTTCGTATGGGAGGGCATCCCACACCATACCTGCTATTACACTGTCGTTTAGTGTGGCCGTGACGTTGACCCCACCCGCGATTATCCTTACTCTCCTGTGTGGCACTTGCGTCCTCCTCGGACTGTGCTGTCTCGTGCTCGGGTATTATCGGGGAGCGCCCCCGCGTGGGCAACAATCGTAGAGAACCATCTTCAGAGGGCATTTTGACAGCGGGAACGGAGAGTTATGAAACGGATCATGCTAAGAAAACCCTTCGACATCGACATTGAGAATGCAGCGGGCCCCGTGCCCGACCGCGAGCAGGTCCTCGTACGAACCAGAGCAACCGGTATTGCGGTGGGAACTGAGATGGCGCTGTACCTAGGTACCAATCATGACCTGGTCCTGCGGCGCTGGAAACCTCAGTGGGAGTACCCGATGTACACTGGTTACGAGGCCGTGGACAAGGAACTGGACGTCCTGGCGTCAAGTCAGGCCGGACCCGCAGGAGAGCCACCACCCGACCAGCTCCGGTGAACGAGACTATGGAACAAGCGACTGGTGATCGATTATCTGGCTGAGGAACGCCTGCGGACTAACGGGCTTGTGTCCCATGTGCTGGGCTTTGCGGAGGCCCGGCGGGCCTCCGACATGATCGACAAAAAATCCGAGCCTTCGATGCAGGTCGTCCTGCGCTGGCATGGGTAGAGGTAAGGAGACACGTCGTGACACGCGCAGGGTACATCTTAGCCATCGACCAGGGCACCACGGGGACCACCGCACTGCTGGTAGACGGCTCAGGGCGAGTCGTATGGCAGACGAGTCAAGAGATAGAACAGATATACCCGCAGCCGGGCTGGGTCGAACACGATCCCGAGGATCTGTTCGACTCCTGCCTTGCGGTCGTCGACGAACTGCTGGAGGAGACGGAGACCGATCCCCGGCAGATTGAGGCCGTGGGGATCGCAAACCAGCGTGAGACGACTCTAGTCTGGGACCGCGAGACCGGCGAGCCGATGTACAACGCGGTCGTGTGGCAGTGCAGGCGGTCAGCGCCGCTGTGCGAGGCAATGAAGGCACAGGGCCTGGAGGCAATGGTCCGCGCCAGGACCGGCCTACCCATCGACGCGTATTTTTCGGCGACGAAGCTCAGATGGCTACTGGACGCCATTCCGAACGGTCAGCGGCGGGCAGAGTCCGGTGAACTGGCTTTCGGGACCGTGGATAGCTGGCTGCTATGGAAGCTCACCAACGGCGCGATTCACGCCACGGATACCACCAACGCTTCCCGTACGATGCTGTACGACATAGATAGACTCAAGTGGGACCCACAGCTGCTGAGTGCCCTCGATATCCCTGTTGCGCTGCTACCTGAGGTTAGACCGTCGAGCGGCGTGTTGGGGCACTTGTCGGGAGAGTTGTTCGGAGGTCAGGGAGTCCCTATCGCTGGCATGGCCGGCGACCAGCATGCCGCGCTTTTCGGTCAGGCGTGTTTCCAGCCCGGTATGGTAAAAAACACCTACGGCACCGGCTCATTCGTGCTGACCAACACAGGTCCCAATCGCGTTCAGTCGGGATCCGGGATGATTTCGACGATAGCGTGGCAGATTGGCGACGAGGTGACCTACGCCCTGGAGGGCAGCATCTTCGCGACGGGCTCAACGGTACAGTGGCTGAGAGACGGACTAGGGCTGATAGCTGAGGCGTCTGAGACGGACGCGTTGGCACGGACCGTACCCGACAACGGCGGCGTCTACTTGGTGCCAGCATTTACGGGGCTGGGTACGCCCCACTGGGACATGGATGCTAGGGGAGCGATATTGGGAATCACGCGCGGAACTACCCGTGGTCACTTTGCGAGGGCTGCTCTGGAGTCGACGGCCTATCAGACCAGGGATGTGGTGGAAGCGATATCGAAGGACACAGGCCAGGGCGTGTCACTGCTGCGAGTGGACGGCGGGGGTACGGCCAGCGAGCTGATGATGCAGTTCCAGGCGGACATCCTGGGCATTCCGACAGAGCGGAGCGCGATGCCGGAGACTACTGCCCTCGGAGCGGCCTACCTGGCAGGGCTGGCGGTGGGTTTCTGGAACGACCTGGAAGAGATCGCAGATCACTGGCGAAGCGACGGGAGGTTTGAGCCCGCAATGGTAGACGTCGAGCGCGAACGCCTGTACTTGGGATGGCAACGTGCGGTGCTGCGCACGCTTAGGAGGGCGGAAGTGGCACCAGCACCAGCTAGCTGTAGCTGATGATAGGACAACGGGCGGATTCGGGTGACGGTGGTATAATCTGCCGAGCATCGAAGGGGCCCTGTCGCTCCTCCGACAGATCAGCAATAAAACAGAGGTAAGACATGACCCAGTTCGACGATGCGGCCCATATCTATCGCGCCATTGGAGTGACGCCGGTCATCAACGCTTCCGGCACGACCACCGCCTATGGTGGCACGAAGCTGCGCTCCGAGGTGATGGATGTCATGAATAAGGCTGCCACTGTCCTAGTGGACATCCACGAACTGAATCGCAAGGTCGGCGCACTGATAGCTGAGGCCATCGGCGCCGAGGCAGCATTCGTATGTAGTGGGTCCGCCGGTGGTCTGGTGCTACAGGCCGCTGCGTGCATCGCCGGGTCAGATCCCGCAAGAATGGCACAGCTTCCGGATACGACGGGGCTCAAGGACGAGATCATCATCCAGAACAGCCACCGGTTTGCCTACGACCAGGCATATCGCGTCGCAGGGGCCAAGCTTGTAGGTGTTGGTACAGGTCGAAGCTGTCACCTCTGGCAGCTCGATGCGGCCTACACAGAACGCACTGCGGCTGTGGCGTACCTGTTCTCTCCTTTCTTGACTAGGAAGGCGATTTCACTTGAGGATGTCTGTGAAAGCGCCCACTCGCGGGGCGTGCCCGTCATCGTGGACGCGGCCTCGATGCTCCCACCGCGCGCGAACCTACACAAGTACCTGGCCATGGGCGCGGACATGGTGGTGTACAGCGGTGGAAAGTCCATCCGAGGGCCACAGGGCACCGGTATTCTATGCGGTCGGGCGGACCTGATCGAGGCGGCAGTGGCAAATGCGGCCCCGGGACAGTTCCTGGGCAGGGGCATGAAGGTCGCCAAAGAGGAGGTTGTCGGACTCCTCCACGCCCTCCAGATATTCATGGGAGAGGACGAGGAGGCCGAGAACAAGCATTTCTACGAAATGGGTCGAACGGTTGTGGACGCCCTCATCGAGTTCCCAGGTCTCGACGTTGAAGTGAGGCACGACCGACACGACTACCACATTCCGATTGCGGTGATGACATTCACGGACGATTGGAACGGGCCGTCTCGTGATGAGATTACGGCAAGGCTGGCGGACAGCGACCCACGGGTGTACCTCCACACGCTGGGGAACCCTGACGAGCTTGGCGTGGACCCGACGAACCTCAATGATGGGGATCTCGACATTGTGGTCAAGACCATTCGAGATGCCTTGCTCAGCAACTAGTGGTTCGGTTGAGGCGGCATCCGGGGTTGGATAGCCGAGCATAGACTTTTACGCAGGCCCACGCTATGTACGGTGACCCCGCGTGAGACCGAAACATCCAGGACTCTATGCCAATCGTACTAGCCACAAGGGTTTGGGTCGTAGCCGCCGCCGTGATCCCAGGGGTACTTCCCCGAAACCGACCAGAGGGCGATCCGCAACAGCTACTTCAACGCGCCTGAGACGATGTTCCCGGTCCCTTTTCGCGACGATCCCCTGGAAAACGAGGGTCGTCCCAGGTGGCTCGCGTGTACCTGAGCGATGAGCGCAAGTTCAACCCTCTGGCGGACGGCAACAGCCCGACTGGTGAGCGAGGCGGATTCTGCTTTGGAGTTGGCACGGGTTTCGGCACATATGGCGTTCTGGTTCGGATGGTTCCAGTTCCACCGGGACACGCAGTTATATGGTGGTGGCGAGTAGGTAGAAAGGTGAACTCGCTGCCCCTCCCCTTCCAAAAAAAAGAGAAGGAATTATATGTGAGGGACACTCTCACTTACCCCACAAGGGGGCTATGCCCCTCTGCACACCCCGATTAAAGCTACCGTTACCCAAGGTATGCTACACCCAAAATCAGGCAGGTCCACCCCCACCGCAGAGTGCGCCCAGTACCACAGCGCCCCAGGAACCTGTTCAGGATGTGCCCAGCCCGCCCGACACAGCATGCGCAACACCGTGTTACAATCGCCGTCGTGCGATTTGGGGCTTGTAAATCAGCTGATTTAGAAGGGACATAGATGCTAGACAGGTTCAAGGTCCCGGAGGCCGATCAGGTGCGCATTCCGGAGCCGTCGCTGCGGCGAACCGTGGAGGCGATCTTTGAGAAGATGGGCGTTTCGGAGGAGGACTCAAAGATAGGCGCGAACGTACTAGTCATGTCTGACCTCAGGGGAGTCGAGACCCACGGGGTCTCGAACATGCTCCGGATGTACGTTCAGCAGTACATCGAGGGGGATCTCAACCCGAGGCCTGTGTGGACAATCGAGCGGGAGGCACCCGGCACGGCCACGATCAACGGTGATCATGGGCTGGCTATAATACTTGGCCCGAAGGCAATGCGCGTCGCGATGGATAAGGCGAAAGTCGTAGGTATAGGCGCCGTGACACTGTACAACGTCGGCCACTCCGGCCCCATCGGCCACCATGCGATGCTCGCGGTCGAAGAGGACATGATCGGCATCACCATGACAGCTGGAGGAGTGAAGATCGCACCGACATTTGCCGCCGAGCCTCGTTACGGGACAAACCCAATAGCTATGGCTGCCCCCGGCAGGAACGAAGCGCCGTTCCTTTTCGACGCTGCGACAAGCACAATCGCTGGCAACAAGGTCAATCTGGCCGCACGGATCGGCGCAGACCTGCTGCCCGGTTGGATCGCGGATTTGAACGGCGTACCCAACGCTGAGAGCATTCCGGTGCCAGAAGCATTCGACGACTACTATCTTCTCCCACTGGGGGGAACCAGAGAGCAGGGGTCGCACAAGGGATACGGCTTTGGCATGATGGTCGAGATCATGGGCGCGCTCCTGTCCGGCGGTACGCCGCATATGCTCGATAGCACCCCTTGGTCACAGCACTACTTTTCTGCCTACAACATCGAGTCCTTCACGGACGTGGACGAGTTCAAAGACAAGATGGATCAGACTCTCCGCACGCTGCGCACGACGAAGCCGGCGCCGGACCACGAGCGAGTGATGTACCCCGGGTTGTCTGAGCATGAGGAAGAGATCGAGAGGCGTGCAAACGGGATACCGTTGCATTCCGAGGTTGTGCAGTGGTTCGACCACATCACGAGCGAACTGACTCTATCTCCCATCGAGAGGATCGGCGGCTAGATCTAAGATAGCTGGTAATTGTTGCAATGCAGCGCCAGTGTTGGCGCTGCATTTTGTTTATAGGCCCTGAGACCATATGCCTGAGCATGTGAGTCCAACTATGTGTGAGGTTGTCTCTAAATCCTCTCTACCGCTCATTCTTATAGAATATCCCTGCCCACCAAAGCGCTAGGAGCGCCTGAGGTACTATATTTATGTCTCTATCACCGATGCAAATCAGGAACTTTTGGACGCTAGTCTTCACCACTCGTGTGATGGAATTCGGAGTGACCAGGTGTGCGTGAGGATCGCCGCCATCGGGGACTTGCCGTCGCGATTCGGGGACTTCCAAGTGGTCGCGTTTTACATTAATCGTGATGAAAAGGAGCCTGCCGCCTTCATACACGGAGACGTATGCGACGCGAAAAATGTGCCGCTGAGGGTGCACTCGCAGTGCCTCACGAACGATGCCATCGGATCTTTTCGGAACTAGCCTCGGAGCAGAAGGCGGCAACGTCTGTCGTGGAGCGATTTGGGCGTGTGGACATACTTCTCCATCTTGTAGACGGATGGACCGGTGGGACACCTGTCTTGGACATGCCATCGAAAGAGGTGTCGGGTATGTTTCAGTAGCATGTCTGGACCACGTTGAATGCGGTGCAGGCGTTTGTGCCTCACATGGTGGAGCAGGGCTGGGCCCGCGTAGTGACGGTTTCGCAGCCCGCTGCGCTGCAGCCAGCAGGCAATACGTCGCCCTACACTATCGGCAAGACGGGACAGGAGGTCCTGTTATTACCCCTTGCCCATGAGTTGCGTGACACGGGGATGACAGCAATTATCGTGCTCGTCCGGGCGATAGGGGAGCGAGAAGAGAGACGCGGCTCAAATACGACTCATGAGGAGATTGCGTCCACCATCACATACCTGTGCTCCGCCGATGCGAGGATAATCAACGCTGTGTGAATCCCGTCCCACGATAGGCCCTAGTTACGCAGTGTCTTTGTGTGGCTGGTCTCCGCAGGGAAGGTCCTCCGACAGGCTCAGGATGAGCATGCATAAGACGGCGTGCAGAGGCAGTAGACAAGTCCTTCCCCCTTGACGGAGGAGGGGCTCTAGCCTGCCGCCGAATCGTTTAGGAAGCGAGGTGAGGCGCTTACCAGCTGTGCCTGGACTAGCTGGGCGTACAGACCGCCCACTGCGACTAGCTGGTTGTGTGTTCCCTCTTCGTGTATCTTGCCCCCGTCCAGTACAACTATCCGATCGGCGTCGCGTACGGTCGAGAGCCTGTGAGCGATCACTATGGTGGTTCTCCCCTCCATGAGCCGGGCCATCGCCTGGCGTACCTGCTGCTCGTTGACAGCGTCCAGATGCGACGTAGCTTCGTCTAGGATCAGTATGGGCGAGTCTTTCAAGAGGGCTCGGGCGATGGAAATACGCTGCCGCTGGCCTCCGGATAGCTGAATGCCCCGTTCTCCAACCATAGTTTCGTACCTGTCGGGGAACGATTCGACGAACTCGTGGACGTTGGCGATCTCCGCAGTACGCTCGACCTCAATGTCCGTGGCCTCGGGCCTGGCCATCCTGAGATTCTCCCGGATCGTGGTGTTGAACAAGTATGTCTCCTGGGCCACCAGTGTGATATGCCGGCGAAGCCCTTCCAGGTCAAAGTCTCGCAGATTGTTCCCTCCAACGGATACCGAGCCCTCGTCCGGATCCCAGAACCGTAGCAGCATCTGGGCCGAGGTGGTCTTGCCAGCCCCCGAGCGCCCAACCAGGGCCACCGTCTCGCCTGCGCCCACGGAAAAAGACACCCCGTCGATCGCCTTGCGGCCCGCCGAATCGTAGGAGAATTCGACGCTACTGAATTCGATTTCGGGGTCACAAACCAGCCCGCGCTCGTCGATTCCGTCTTTCACACCTTGCCCGTCTTGCACAAGCACAGACTCGTCGTGAACCTCAAAGATCCGCCTCACGGCTGCGAGGGTGTCCATCAACTGATTGAGCGTCGCCGCAAGCTCGGTTACCGGTCCGAAGGAGAAGAGCGCAAGCAGCGTGGCCAGGGGAAGCTGCGCTGTGTCCATATCGCCATTTGCAATGAGCCAGACACCTACGGTCAGAACCGATAGACCTCCAATGGCCGTGATCGACTCGATCAGGGCGGCGTGTAGAGCCTGGGTCTTCAGGAAACGAACCCTCAGCGCAGCATAGCTCCATCCGCGCCTATCCGTCTCCGCGGTCCTCTCCGGGCCGTCGCCGAATGCGACTACCTCTCGAATACCTTGTATCCCGTCGACGACATAGGCGTTCAGATCTCCCAACTGGGTCCGCATGTCCCAGCCGAGACCCTCGGTCTGCCGTTGAGCCACGAACGGGATCGCGGCTGCAATTACCAGGAATGGGGCGAGCACCAGAGCCAGAGGCCAGGAGACGACGGTCAGCACCACTATCACGGCGGTGGGTATGAGGATCGCGACGAAGGCCGGGGTGATGACGTGGGCAAAAAAGTTCTCCACCGACTCGATATCACTCCCCACGAGACTGGTGAGGTCACCGGACTTCCGATTCACCAGGTAAGCGGGCGCCAGAGGTTCCAATTTTTGATAGAGATCAATTCGCATCTCCGCAAGGATCTTGTATGCGAAGTCGTGGGAAGACCAGTTCTCAGCCCACCTGAACACCGCCGTAAGGGGAGCCGTGACTCCCAGCAATACAAGGTACGGGGTGAGCTCGTCCCCACGAAAGACCGCAGCGACGAGCGTCGCACTGGCTGCACCTAGCCCTATGATTGCGATATGGTAGGCGACACCCAGGAAAAGTGTCAACGTGAGTTGTACTCTCCATCGTGCGGCCACGCCCAAGAGCCTTGACCAGGCCTTTGTCGAACCCAGGGTCGAGCGTGAGGATATGGCGCGTAGAGCGGGCTCGGAATCAGACACAGTCGGGGCAAGGGCCTGAACGTCGTTCGAAATGTCCGGGATGATGTCCTGTCCGAACTCCGACTGCTGGTTCGCCATTAGCCGCGAGTACACACCCCCGGCTCCGGCCAGATCTATGTGGCTGCCGATCTCGACGATCCGGCCCTCGTCCAGCACCATTATCCTGTCCGCGCCTACAACGCTGGACAGGCGGTGGGCGATTACCAGTGTGGTCCTGCCGGCCATGAGACGGTCCAGGGCCTCCTGAATGATGGCCTCGTTCTCGGCATCCACGCTAGATAGGGCTTCGTCGAGGATCAGAATAGGAGACGACTTGAGCAGTGCTCGCGCAATGGCGATTCGTTGGCGTTCGCCGCCGGACAGCTTCACCCCACGCTCACCTACTACGGTATCGTAGCCCTCGGGGAGAGACGATATGAAGTCGTGGGCGTTGGCGGAACGTGCAGCCTCCTCAACCTCATCTCTCATCGCATCGCGCCTACCAACACGCAGGTTGTCCGAGACCGTGCCGTTAAACAGATATGTGTCCTGAGTCACGACCGAAATCTGCCTGCGAAGATACTCCAGCGGGAGATCGCGTATTTCTTGTCCACCAATTAGGACGCGGCCCTCCAGTGGGTCGTAGAACCGGAGAAGCAGCCAGACGATAGTTGACTTGCCTGCACCGGAGGGGCCCACCAGCCCCAGAGTTTCGCCGGGGCTCAGCGTGAAACTCAACTCCTCGAGGGCACTGCGCCGCCCCTGTTCATAGCCGAAGCTTACGTCCTCGAAACGTATCTCTGGAACGATCGTGTCCATCTGATCCGGGCTGTCTTTGGGACCGCTGATGTCAACAGAGGTGTCCAGAAGTGAAAAGATGCCTTCGGCGGAGGCCATTGCGACCATTCCCTGGTGGTACAGCGACGCAAGTTCGCGAACTGGTCGAAAGACCTCGCCACCGAGCATGAGCACGATAAGAAGCGTGCTCATCTCCAGATCGCCGTTGCTGACCCTGATCCCGCCCCAAACTAGGGCAGCGGTAGCCCCCACCGATGTGCCGAGAATGGTTGCGCCGGATGAGACGCCGTCGATGGCAACAATACCCATGGTACTGCGATATAGCGCTCTAGCTTTTTCAGCCAGGAGTATCGCACGGCGGCTGCTCTGTCCAAACACCTTCAGGGTCACAAGGCCTTGCACGCTGTCCAGGAACTCCGCACCCATTGCACCAAAGGCCTGGCGTCGTCTCCGGCTATTCTGATCGGTCCAGCCCCGCAGCATCGCTGGGATGAATAGCGTGAACAGGGCAAAGCCCAGGAATATGAGCCCGATCTGAAGATCGAGCCACGTTATATAAATGAAGATCAGGACGGGAGCGGTCAGGGCCACGATGAACTGCGGAAGGTATTGCCCGAAAAAGGTTTCCAGGCTCTCCACGGCATCGACGAGAGACATCAGAAGGTCACCGGTCCTGCGACGTTCGATGAAGGCAGGTCCGAGGTTCAGGATATGCGAGTAGAGGTGTCGGCGGATCTCGATTTTGGTTCGGGTAGCCGTGGTGTAGCTAACAGAATCGCGCAGATACTGGAGCTGCCCGCGAACAGCGATGAGGACGCCGAGAACGATGAGAGGGAGTCCCAGAGACGACAGGCCGTCGCCCTGGAAGACACGGCCTATCAGCCAGCCCGTGAGGGCCAGGCGGGCTACGCCGGCAGCCAAGGCTAGCATGCCAACGATGGCGGCGAGGGCTATCCTGGGGCGTAGACCTTTCGAAAGAGCAAACAGTCGCAAATTAAAATACATGTTTTAGTAGGCCACCCTCATACTTAAATTCACACGATATTTATGGGCATCCCCTACCAGCCCAACCAAGTGTGCGCAGCACCAGCATCTAGGCGAGGCATAGGATTCGTGCGGCCTTAACCGCCATGGCGGGCAACGGGTCTACCAGGCCCTTGAGATGGTAGGCTGACGCGACACCCACCACGCCGATGAGGGCGCCTACGACGACATCCGACGGGTAGTGTACGCCAGTGTAGACCCGGAGGAAGGCATGGAGACCAGCGACGGCCAAAAGCGCCATTCCGGCCCTTCGGTGGACCCACCAGATCGCGGAGGCGATCCCAAAGAAGGCAGCCGCCGAGTTCGCAGGCATCGACGAATCCGTCGGCCTGTAGAAAAGCAGGTTGACGTCGAGATCTATGAAGGGCCGGTCACGAAAGAATAGTCCGTTGCTGACGAAAACCAGCCAATTCGCCAGGGCCATTCCCACAAGGGCCATCAGGATGCCAACCTGGTTCCTCATACGGGTCTCGTCATCTCGGCCGGCCAGCCACAGGACGACCAGAGAGAACCCCAGAACCGTGGATGCCAGGTAGTCGCTGACCAACCAGCCAACCATATGGTCCAGGGCAGGTACCGACCCTACCCAGCCGTTTATTCGGAGAAATATGGCTTCATCAAGGTTCGCCATTCACGTGTCCATCGACGGACGCTGTGACGTAGCGCCCTGTAAAATGTGTCGCTGCGCAGTCTGCTGAGCCCAGCAACTGGCTGGGGGTCTGTCAGTCGCCCTGAGTTCACTATTGAGGTAACGGTGACGATCATTACCCAGGCGGTGAGATTCCCCAGGAAGAACAGGAGTGCGACCTGGTTGGAATCCAATCCGCCGAGATGATCGCTGATGTTCCGGGTGCCTGTAGCGAAGAACCACACAACGCTGGCCAGGGGTAGAAGCAATCCGATGAGGCGTGTGGCCAACGGAGAGGTGAGGAAGAGGAGGCCACGCAATCCTCCAAAGCTGGAGGCCAACTGCAATACCCCGATCGCCGACACCGTAACCGCAATGTAGTAATCGATCGCGTTTGTGTTCATGGGGCCGTGTATGCACTCAACTAATTGGCCGTTTGCCCCGGGGTCTACCGCCTGCTAGCAGAGAGCTAGCCTCTTCCAGGTGTAACGACTGTGGTCCAGTGCTCGTATTTTGGATTATCACCGCGAATAAGATTGAGGTACAGACCGCGAAGCTTCTGTGTGATGGGACCGATGCCCCCGTTGCCGATTGGTCGATTATCGAGTTCGCCCACCGGGGTGATGTGAGCCGCCGTTCCGGTGAGGAAAACCTCGTCGGCCAGGTATAGCTCAGAGCGCCTGATGCGCCGCTCCACGATCTTAATATCCAATTCACGTTCAGCGAGGGTCCACGCGCAATCGCGTGTGATGCCAGTGAGGTTGTTTTCGGAGACCAGCGGTGTATGAATTTCACCCTTGCTGACAACGAAGAGATTCTCTCCCGAACCCTCTGAGACGCTGCCGTCCTGGTTCATGAATATGGCCTCGTCAAAGCCGCCAAGCACGGCTTCGGTCTTAGCTAATATACTGTTCACGTAGTGCCCGGCAATCTTCACTCGAGACGGAATTACGGTGTCGTCGATGCGCCTCCAGGAAGAGGTGCAGCAGCGGATTGCCCCGTCGGCCTTGATGTAGGCGCCGAAGGGCACAATGATCAGGGCGAAGTCGCTGGAGAGCTTGTGGAGCATGAGGTTCGCCACCAGTTCCTCGCTCTTGTAGGCGATGGGCCGTATGTAGACGTCCTCACGATACCCAGTGCGCTTGAGGAGCTCAATGGTGATGTCCATCAGCTCGTCCGCAGAGTAGGGAATATCCAGAAGCATTATCTTGCAGCCCTGCAGAAGGCGATCGTAGTGGTCTTTGGCCCGGAAGATGTGCATCTCGCCCTTAGTTTCGTTCCAATTGCCACGGATGCCTTCAAATACCGCAGTCCCATAGTGGAGTGCGTGGGTGGTTATGTTGACGTTCGCGTCCTCGAGCGGGACGTACCCGCCGCGGAAGTATGCCAGGGCCTCAGCCATCTGGAGACTCCTTTAGTATGAAAGCTGCCGCAGATTATAATCACACCAGTTTCCCAACACAACTTCGTACCGGTGAGGAGATGCCCGTCTGTGCAACTTTTGAGCTAGGGAACGAGTTTCCCAGGCCTCGGGGAAGGCTTTACAGGTGGAGGCCGGTTGCTCTAAGATTTGTGGAGACAGATACAGAACAGCGGACATCAAAGGGAAGGTGGAGCTATGCCCAGAGGACACGCCGGCGGTCGAGAGAAGAAAACCCCGAAGAAGAAGCCAGAGAAGTCGATTGGCATATCTGGCGCTATTCATACCCCAACTGAGGTCGAGGTGGTAAAGAAGAAGCGCAAGCCACGGGCTGATAAAGATGAGGCCTAGCCTTTAGGTCTTCGCCGACCCTAGCCGTAGCGGTCAGGGACCGGTGAACCGCCATTCTCCCATTCCTACTCCGCTATCGCGCCGCTTTCTTTGTCATCCGACACCTCGACGGCTGTTGACCCGATCTTGGCCGGGGACTCCGACTCCTCGACCTCCACTATTCCGTAGTTGTCGCTGTTTACAAGCAATTTGCCGACAACATACGGCGAAATGTTCCTGGGGTATGAACTCATCGCCCATCGAGTCTCGAGGCCCTGGCTGACTTCCTCCGCGGTCGTCTCTTTGTTCCCGCCAGCCAGAAGAACTCTGAATATAGCCTCCTTGAGCGGGGTATCGGGGAGCAGGTAGTCGGCTGTATCTGCGCAATGCCCTGCAATCTCTTTGACGTGCTCCTCCGACTTCGAGTCTCCAGCACTGTCAGCGACAGACCGGTGCTCGTAGCACTTCCTTGCGGCTACAATGGCCACCATCGATCGGCCGTGCTCGGCACCATCTAGATCAATGTAGTAACTGGGACCCGTAGTAGCGATCTCTTCTTCCATTTACCCACTCTCCCTTGTGTCTTCCGACCCGTTTTCATGATCCAATACAGTTTCTTTCAGATGGACCGGTCAAAAGACGTTCTCCGGCCAGTCTATCATCTGAACGGTGACCTGTTCACCTGTCTTCTTGACAGAGGTATCTTCCAGGCAAATCGCCAGGCCGTTCGCCCTGGTCATCGAGGTCAGCAGATTCGAACTCTGGTGACCGGTCAACTTGGCGTAGTAGACGCCCTCTCTTTTGACAACCTGGACCCTCGCGTAGACCCGGCGACCATCGTAGTTGTCGATATCCTGTTCCAGGATGGCCTGAACCGTCGGTCGCGGTGAACCGCCCTTTCCAAGCATCTTGGCGATTGCCGGGCGACCGAACTGCTCAAAACCGACCAGCGTGCTAACCGGATTGCCGGGAAGTCCCAGGTGCGGCACACACCTGCCATCCGGACCGGTGAGCGTTCCGAAGGCAATTGGTTTGGCCGGTCTCATGCGTACAGACCAGAATGAAATATCGCCCTGGCGGGCCAACACATCTTTGACAACATCGTAGTCGCCCTTGGAGACGCCAGCGGAGGTGATGAGTATATCAGAAGCCAGGCCTTGCTTGAGCATCTTGCCAATGGCCTCGACGTTATCGCCAGCTATGCCTAGAAGGTGCGGCACGCCGCCGGCTTGCCTTACGGCGGACGCAATGCTGTAGCTGTTACTATCGTAAATCCCTCCGGGTCGTGGCTTACAAGCCGGGTCGACCAACTCGTCACCTGTGGCCAGGATAGAGACTTCGGGCCTGCGTATGACACTTACTTCACCGTAGCCCAGGGAGGCAAGTACGCCGATCTCCTGGGCTCGAAGCACGGCACCCTTTTGCAGGACCTGTTGTCCAGCGCTGACATCCTGGCCAGCCGGGCGGACGTTTACGCCGATGGGCACAGCCACGTTTACCCCGATCGTGTCCATGGATGCCGAGGAGGCTCGACGCTCCACCTCATCGGTGTCCTCGAAGGGCACGACGGCATCAGCGCCATCGGGTATGGGCGCGCCGGTCATGATGCGAACGGCGGTCCCGGTTTCGACCGCAACGGTCGGAAGGTGACCCGCGGCAACGGTACCAGTGACGCGAAGGGTCATGGGGTGTTCCGGGGAAGCCCCAGCAACGCTGGTGGCCTGGACAGCGTATCCGTCCATAGCCGAGTTGGCCAGAGGCGGAACGTCGAAGTGGCCCTCGATGTCCTCTGCAAGTACCTGGCCCAAGGCGTCAAGGATAGGTTTACGCTCCGGTTCGAGAACATGGAGGAAGGCCAGAATCCGCTCGCGGGCCTCCTCGACGCTCAACATCGACTCGTGGTCATGCCGGTGTATATGTTCGTGCTCTTTCAGGTCTTACTCCCGACGGGTCGGTGCTTTGATTCCCAAGAGAAGCAAAAACGAAAAATATCAGGGCATGCGGCGGGGCTCCGCCCATCTGCACACCTCATCTTCACGACAAAAAAGAAAATTCTATGGGAGATCAACCCGTCGGCAACGCTCAAGAATCTTCACGCACACCCATCAGATTGTCCTGGCCGTCGGCATGCCCAACCCAGCTCAACATAGCGCGCACAGCGCCGAAGCACTACGTTCGCAGCTCGGCACCTAGCTGTCTCTGAAGTTGCCTCAGGATATCGCCCTGGGCACGATCTACCAGCTCGGTGGTCAGGGTGGACCTGTCGGACTGGAATGTGATCCGATAGGCGATGGACCTCTTGCCCTCCTGCACGCCCTCACCAGAGTAGACGTCGAACGGAGTGCTGGCTTTCACAAGCTTGTGACGGCGAATTATATGTTGGATGCGCGACGACTGCACGTCGGCGTCAACAAGTAGAGCTAGGTCCCTTTCCGATTCGGGGAACCTGCTCACAGCCGCATATCCGTCTCTTGTCCTCTCGACCGCGGTGAGGAGCGACTCCAGATCGATTTCGAACATCGCCACTGGATGCCCTTCGAGGTCGAATTTCTCCAGGACCTGCGGGTGCACCTCTCCGACGATTCCGATCTCCACACCCGAGCACATGAGGCTTGCAGTTTTGCCGGGGTGCATTGCTGGATCAGTGGACCGCTCGTAGGTCTCAATCGCACCTATCTGGGCGAAGATCGACTGCAACACACCCTTGGCGTCGAAGAAGTCCATGTTGTACTCGGCTGCCAACCATGACGCCGAGTTGCGAGGGCCGGACACCACCCCTACGATGCGCTCCTTTTCGTGAGGCAGGTCTCTCCCTCGCGCCTTTTCTTGCGACAGGAACACTCTTCCGATCTCGAAGAGTCGCAGCCCGGCGGTCTGGGAGACTCGCCGGTTGTCTCCGAGTGCACGTAGAACGGCGCCCCGCAACGAGGTCCTGAGGAGGCGCTCTTCGCTATTCATTGGGTTAGCGATCTCCAGCGGCGGCTCCTCGTCGGGTAAACCTCCTACCAGTTCCAGGGTCTCGCGATCCGTAAGCGGATACGTGATCACTTCGGTCATGCCAGAGGCGGCTAGAGCATCCCTCACTCGCTCTCTCAACACCCGCTGGGGTTGAGGATCGTGGTGAGGTATCGGCGTCGCCATCATTGTAGTTGGAATGGAATCGTAGCCGATGATCCTAGCGACTTCCTCGACCAGATCGTCCTCGATCGCAACGTCGGAGCGCCAATAGGGAATTTTCACAAGCGCTTGATCTGCCAAGGTGCTGTCGCCTTCGATGCGATCAAAGCCCAGAGATCCGAGCGTCCGGACCGCGTCGTCCATGGAGAGTTCGACTCCGAGGACCTGCCTCATTCGGTTACCGGAAAGCATCAGGGTCTGCTCAGGTTCGGGTTCCGGGTACACGTCCACTATGCCGGTCGCGGCAGTTCCTCCGGTGACCTCCAGGATAAGCCCGATCGCACGGCGCAGTGCCTTTGGCGCCAGGGCCGGCCGGACGCCTCGCTCGAATCGGTACGAGGCGTCGGTGCCATCACCAATGGCTTTGCGAGTCCGGTAGGTGTTGATACGGTCGAAGCTCGCGGACTCCAGTAGGATATTTTTCGTGCCATCGGTGACGCTCGTGGGGACGCCGCCTATCACGCCAGCTAATGCAATGACGTCGGTCGAATCCGCTATGACGAGCATCGGGGAGCGTAGCTTGTGGGTCTGGTCGTCCAGCGCCGCTAACGTCTCGCCGTCCCTCGCCTGCCTCACGACCACCTTACCGTCCTTCAAGGTGTCGAAATCGAAGGCGTGCAGCGGCTGCCCATACTCGAGCATCACATAGTTAGTCACATCGACAATATTGTTAATTGGGCGCAGCCCCGCCGCGCTCAGCGCCTTCTGGAGCCACTCCGGAGACGGGCCAACCGTGACACTCGTAACAAGACCGGCGGTATAGCGATGGCAAAGCTCGGGGTCGGCCAGCTCGACTGCGACACGCTCAGCTATGAGCGGGCCGTCCTCTGGAAAAGACAGGTCGGGCTCAGTGGTGGTCTCTCCAGTGATGGCTGCCACCTCACGTGCGATGCCCAGCATGGAGAGACAGTCGGGCCGGTTCGGTGTGACGTCGGCGTCTAGGACCGCATCACCCAGGTATTCGACCAGGGGCGTTCCAACGACGGCTTCTTCGTCGAGCACAAGGATGCCGTCGTGGTCTTCGCCGAGGCCAAGCTCCATCCTGGAGCAGACCATACCTGCTGAGAGTACCCCGCGAATCTTGGACGCCTTTAGCGGCTCTACCTTGCCAGAGCGGTTGCTCCGGAGTATCGCGCCCTCTCTGGCGAATGCGATTTTCTGTCCGACAGCCAGATTAGGCCCGCCGCAGACGACCATCGCCGTCTCGCCGTTCCCAATATCAAGGGTGGGTAGCTTCAACCGGTCGGCGTTGGGATGCGGCTCTACAGAGAGGACATGGCCTACCAGCACCTTGTCCTTGCCCCATTCGACGCCGGTCTCCTCGACGCCTTCGATCTCGATGCCGGCCATTGTGAGCCGCTGCGCCAGTTTCTGGGGCGAAACGGTAATAGGGACGTATGTCTTAAGCCATGAGAGCGGTATTAGCATTCGCCTGTCACCTCATAGGCCGTACCGGTTGGCACATTGTGTTTGCCAGGGGATAAAGAATATGGATTCGGTTTTTTGGGGACACGAGGTCT
>JASLXL010000043.1 GCA_030740335.1 SAR202 cluster bacterium
AATGCTGCAGTTCGGTCTGCGTCACCAGCTTGTGGCACTCATCCGCGTCCGCCGAAGTGAACTTCGTGCCAACCAGGTTCGGCACCGCAGCCTCGATCCGTTTGTAGTCCTCTGTGACGAGCACGCGTCCTGATCTGGGCAGGTTGTAGTGGACAAATTTGGCGTCCGGGAAGCTTCCGCACACATCCTTGAAGTAGGTCATATACTCGTTGTCGGAGAGCGTCCCCCATGGCGGCATAGCTATCTGGAATACTCGAAATCCGATGTCGTACGCCGCGGCGATCTTCTCGACTACTAGCCCAGTGGACATGGAGATGATGCCAACCATGGGATGCACGTCTGGTCTGTTGGTCTCCTCGCGGAATATCCCGACGATCTCCTTGAATCTGGACAGAGTAATGGCGTAGCCTTCGCCCGCCGTCCCGAAGATATACAGGTTGTTGTAGGTCTCCATGGCGTCCCGAATTTCGGCGCGGAAGGTGTCTTCGATCAACTCGTGATTTTCGTCCCAGGGCACTTCGCAGCTAACGAGAATCGACGACGGGTAGCGTTTGGTCATTTAGGCGTACCTCTTGTGTAATGGCGGAAGTCTAGCATCATGAGCGGCGATACGATAGAGTGGCGCGCGGAGCATTCAATACACCTGCTGGCCGGCACGAGGTGATATATCACACAGCACAGACGGAGACTCGAAGGGAAAGTAGCAATCGTCACCGGCGCCGGCTCGTCCGGGGCAGGCGTGGGCACAGGGAAGGCGACCTCGATTGTCTTCGCACGTGAAGGCGCCAAGGTGCTGCTGGTCGATCGGGATCCAAAGGTGGCACATGAGACCTTGGAGGTGATTGAAAGGGCAGGTGGCGTCGCCTCCGTCTTCGAAGCCGATGTCGCAAAAATCGGGGACTGTGAGGCACTGGTTAACGCCGCTGTCGAGCGCTATGGCGGCCTCGATATCCTGTTCAACAACGTTGCAATCCTCTCACTGGGCTCAGTCGTGGATGCCGACGAGCAGGAGTGGGACCGGATCATGCAGGTCAACGTCAAGAGCATGATGCTCACAAGCAAATTCGCAGTTCCGCGTATGTCAAGCTCCGGTGGCGGCTCCATCATCAACGTCTCTTCGGTGGAGGCGTTCCGGGGCGGCGCGAATCAACTCATCGCTTACTCCGTGTCCAAGGGCGCCATAGTGACACTGACTACGTCGATGGCTGTCCAGCACGGTCGCGAAAACGTGCGCGTCAACGGTATCGTCCCCGGTTACCTCTACACGCCACTCATCTCGGGATTTCTGTCCGATGAGGATCGGGAAGAGATCCGCGACCGGCGTCGAAATTCCGCACCGTTGGGTGTGGAGGGCAATGCGTGGGACATTGCCTGGGCAGCTGCCTTCTTGGCGAGTGAAGAGGCGCGTTGGATCACGGGCGTGATGCTGCCGGTGGATGCGGGCCTCCTAGCCACCATGCCGCCGGCGATGCTGCAACATTTGAAATAAGCGAGCAAGGAGAGACCTATGGCACCCCGGGTACTGCACATCGAAGACCCCATGACGCCGCCACACTGGGCGTTACTGCAGCGCGAACTGATTCGCGCGGAGACGCTGGCGTGCCGCGAGTTCTACGAACACTACTTCGATGAGCGGGGGTATCTCCGCTGTGTTCCCCGTTGGGGAGGCGACGATGGGCCGGACGACGGGGCGGAGAATCTGCTGAATTGGACTATGCTGCATGCCCTGGGTGCTCCCGACATCGTTCTCGAGCTATACAAGAAGGGCTGGGAGGGCCATATACAGCAGTACACTGAAGCCAAGACCGTCGACGTGCCCATGGGCCGTGATGGCATGTACTACAAGGAATTCCCAGTCATGTTTGACTGGATGCACATTGGAGAGGGACTCAACGCGTTCACACTCCAGGGGCTATCGGACCCTTATGACAGGGCATTGGAAAGCAGGACAAGACGCTTTACGGGCTTCTACACAGGTGACGACCCTCAGGCCGACAACTATGACTCCGAGCACCGGATTATCCGCAGCATGTTCAACGGCAGTCGCGGACCGTTGCTCAGGAAGGCGACGGATGTTGACTGGGCAGGCGACCCGATCGAGATCGCCGGGCGCTTCGACCCAGGCCACGGCGAGCACGACTACGGTGAAATGTTGGTGCATTTCCAGGATTACAACGACATCGTGGGTGACCATCCACTGAACCTCGGTGCGACAACCCTCGCGTTCAATGCGTACGCCCTAACTAGTGAGCATAGTTTTCGTGATTGGGCGCTTGAGTACATCGACGCCTGGGTCGAGCGCACCGAGGCCAACGGCGGACTAATTCCGAGCAATATCGGACTGGACGGATCTATCGGAGGCGAGACCGACGGCAAGTGGTATGGCGGTGTCTACGGCTGGGGATTTTCAGTATATGACCCGGCAGACAAGGCGATCAGGCATCGTCCTTTCATGTTCAACCGGATACCCTACGGATTCGGCAACGGCCTACTGCTGACCGGAGACCAGCGCTACGTAGATACGTGGCGAGGAGTTATTCAGGCGGTCAATGCAAATGCCAAGATGGTCGATGGACGGACCATATACCCGAGGATGCATGGTGATGAAGGCTGGTACGACTTTAGAGAAAGACCATTCGACGAGGGGGCCCTCGCAGTGTACTACTGGTCGATGGTCGCGACGGACCGAGAGCGTGTACGAGACGACGAGTGGGTCCAGTATCTGGAAGGCGAGAACCCGGGCTATGCGATCGAGGCGCTCGAACGCGACCTAGAGGCGGTCCGCTGGCGAATGGAGCAAGTACGGAGCGATAAAGCCTCAGCCGACACAAGAATGTCCGACGACATGAACCATCTAGTCCCAGCGGTGACAGGATCCCTGACCCAGCTGATGCTCGGTGGGCTCCCGACCGGAAGAGAAGGCTACCCGCTGCACGCCCGTGTGCGTTACTTCGACCCCGAAGGCCGCCGCGCAGGCGTACCCGAGGACGTGGCCGCCCTGGTGACTCGCATGTCCGCAACCGAGACGGACGTAACGCTGGTGAATGTCAGCCAGGTGGAATCGCGCACAGTGGTAGTGCAGGGGGGGGGATACGGGGAGCACCAGATCGCCAGTGCGGTCGCGAATTGTCGGACTCTTGACGTGGACGCATCCGCCTACACAATCAGGCTTGCCCCAGGCTCGGGCGTCAATTTGACCCTAACCATGCGCCGCTACGCCAACAACCCGACCCTAGAGTTCCCCTGGAATCGCTAGCTCAGACTTGTATGTCACACTGAGCGGAGACGAGAAGGGACTGGGGTTGTGGAGTCGCCCTGCCGAAAAGGAAGGCGCACGCTCCCCACCCAGATGCTTCGTCAGAAGCTTCCTCAGGATGACAGAGTGGGGAGCGCCGCGTACTGTCGATGGGCAAGCCCGTCGTCCACCCGTCAAGTCACCGCGCCTTTATGCACGCCCCACACCCCTCACTCCAAAAGCGCCCACGGTGCTACCAGCCTATGGCGTAGCCTATGCTACCTTTGGGGGCTGCGCCGCCTTGTATGACGCCTCGCTCCTCGTCGATTCGGATGCCCATCACCTTGCCGCCTGTGTACGGCTCGGGCCACATCTCTAGGTCGTGGCCTCGTCGCCGCAGATCGTCGGCCGCGGCTGATGAAATCATTGGATCCAGCGTCACACGCCCTGGATAGGACTCTCTCGGGTAAAACGACGATGGGAAGTGAGTCGAGACGAGAGTAGGTGCGTCCAAGGCCTCCTGTATGTTCATCCCGAACTCGACGTAGTTGAGGAAAAATTGCACCGTCCACTGCTCCTGGCCATCGCCGCCCGGTGTGCCGAACGCCATCCACGGCCTACCGTTGCGGGTCACCATCGATGGTGTCAGCGTCGCTCTTGGCCTCTTGCGTGGCTGGAGTGCGTTTGGCCGCTCCGGGTTCAGATAGAACATCTGGCCACGTGTACCGATGGGGAAACCGAGATCCGAGATAAGGGGCGATGTACCGATCCAACCGCCCGATGGTGTTGCGGCCACCATGTTGCCCTCAATGTCTACGGCGTCCAGGTGCGTTGTGTCTCCAAGGTGGTGGCCTTGCCCGGCACCTTTAACGCCTGCTTCCATGCCGAGGGCCAGTCGGTTGTCCTCGCCGATGTCCCTGAGCGCGTATTCGGGGATGCCGTTGCCGACATCGCCCGGCCTCAGATCCATCGATGCCGAAGGTCCGACGAGCCCACGACGTGCCTCGTTGTACTGCTTGGACAGCAGCGTGTCGAAGGGCACGTCATCGAACGTGGGGTCGCCATAGTAGGCCTCGCGGTCGGCGAAGGCCAGCTTGCACGTCTCGACCCAGGTGTGCAGATACTCACCGGTGTTGTGACCCATCGCCTTGAGGTCTATGCCATCCAGTAGTGCCAGGTGCTGTACAAAGGTCGGGCCTTGAGTCCATGTCGGGCACTTGTGGACATCCAGTCCCTTGTAATTGTAGGAGACCGGCTCCTCGACGGTGGCGCGCCACTCGGCGATGTCGTCGTAGGAAAGTAGAGCCGTGCGCGTCGCCCCTGTCTCGTCTGTCACAGCGTGTGTGGATATGAACTTGGCGATCTTTTCGGCGATCTCACCCTTGTAAAAGGCGTCTCTGGCCGCCTCAATACCAGCTACACGGCCCATGTGTTTCGCGGACTCCTCCGCGGCACACATGGTCTTTAGCGTATTGGCGAAGTCGATGTTCCGAAACAGTTCGCCGACCTCGGGCACGCGTCCTCCTGGCAAATAGACATCACCGCTGGTCGGGTACTGCTCAGTGAATTTTTCTTGATTGCCTAGAAGCGCATTGTGCAGGCCTTCGTACATTGGAAACCCACCCTCGGCCAGTTCAAGAGCGGGCGCAAGCACCTGGGAATAGGACATAGTGCCAAACCTGGCGAGGGCCTCGGCCCAGGTCCCTACAACAGCCGGAGCACAGGCCGGTAAGTAGCCGTCGCCTGGGATCATGTCTACGCCATTGTCACGGCACCAATCGATAGTGAGGTCCTTCGGTGACCAGCCCATGCCGGAGACAGCGTAGGTCTTGCCCTCTTTCGCAGAGTAGATGAGGGACGGTACCTCGCCGCCGATGCCATTGGACTGCGGCTCCAGCAGGTTCACACATATGCACATCGCAGCAGCGGCGTCGATGGCGTTCCCACCCTGTGTCATTATCCGCATGCCCGCTTCTGCTGACAGGTAGTGGCCGGCAGTCACGACACCTCTTCTACCCATTATTACCGGTCTTGTTGTGAATCCCATTTCGTGTCTCCTCCTGATATAGTGCTGGGCCTAGTTTGCTCGTAGTTTGGATCTATCTTCGGCTTCGATGACCTGAAGTAGCGCGTTGATGTAGCCATAGCAATATGCGAAGCCGGTTCGGCGCGCCCCCGGTCCGACTACCTGCGGCGTGTGATCTGGCATGATCATATACTTGTAGTCGGCGTCACGATACATCCTCAGTGCTCGTAGCATGTCCACGTCACCCTCATCGGGGAACACTTCAACAAAATCGAGCGACCCTCCCTTGATATTGCGATAGTGGACGTTAAATATCTTATCGCGCTCACCGAAATAGCGAATGATGTCGTATATTTCTTCGCCCGGATTATCAAGCATCTCGGAAACGGTGCCTTGACAGAAATTCAAGCCATGGTAGGGACTTGCATGCATGTCTACGAACCTCTTGAGCCCGTCTACCGTCCCAAGCACCCGAGCGACCCCTCGATATGTTTGGTCGCCAATACCTGGGTCCTGTGGATGGCACGCCAGCCGGATCTTATACTCCTCCGCAACAGGTACGACTATCTTCAGGAAATGATCTATGCGTTCCCACATCACCTCTGCAGGCGCATCCGCCACGTCGGGCAGCGTCTGGTCCAATTCAGCGTAGCGGAAGGTTGATAGCTTGGCCCCTCCACGTCCGTACGTCGACTCAGTTCGGAGAATGCCAAGGATGGTGACGTTGTACTTGCCGGCGGGGATGCCAGCAAGCGACATGCGACGAATTAGCTCGCAAATCTGATCAATCTCGCGGTCCCGCTCATCACTGGGACCGAGGAACACGTGGGGGGCACCGTTCTCGGCGATCGGACGCGACTCCAGCGGAAGTTCTATGATGTCTAGCGAAAGGCCGTGGGTCTCGATTTTTTCACGGAAGCCGGTAAGCAGGTCCACGTCCCACTCACGCCACGGCTCCGGAGGGCTCGCGCAGATGTTCTTGACCCCGAGCTGCGGGAGCAGCTTGAGGTCGCTATCATCCTGTGGAGGATCCTGAGTTCCGACGTGCAAAACGTTTGTCTCCCATGTAGCGCGAGCCCAATCTAACCACATTCCATGAGTCGGGAACAGTGGCCCGGCGTTGATTGACTGAATATAGCGCCGTTGCTATACTCTCCGCCGTCAACCACGTCCTGCCCCGCCACCAAGCACAACCCCAAAATCCCTTCAGGAGCGCCCCATGGAGATCGACGGATATTTGCTTGACGATCCAGAAGCCATCGATACGCCTGCATTCCTCGTTTACGAGGATATCGTCCAGCACAACATTGGCGAGGTTCTGCGCGTCTGCGGCTCGGTAGACCGTCTCGTGGCCCACGCCAAGACACACAAGTCAACGGACGTACTGAACCTGCAGATAGCCGCCGGCATACGATCTTACAAGTGCGCGACCTTGAGAGAAGCGGAGATGCTGGCCGAGGCGAACGTTGACGAGATTGTAATCGCGTACCCGATGTTGCACCCCAGGAAGCGCGAGCGTCTCGTTTCGCTGATGCAAAAATTCCCCAATATAGAAGTAAAAGCTATCGTCAGTACCCCTGATCATCTCGCCGGCCTATCAGAGTCTATGGTGGCATCCGGTTTGGAACTGGGCGTCTATCTTGACCTGGACACAGGTATGCGACGAACTGGGGCTCAGCCTGGCGCAGAGGCAGGTGAAATCTACGTCCAAGCCGCGCAGACTCCGGGACTGCGAGCCCTCGGCGTCCACGTCTTTGACGGCCACACGCTCTATAAGCCCGATGAGGCAGAGCGCCAGGCCCTTGTGGATACGAGCATCGGATATATGCACGAAGTGTGGGAGGTCGCTGAGTGCCACGGTATCGCGGCTGACGACAACTTGGCTGGCGGTTCTTGGTCGTTCCACCTGTACCTGGGTGAGGACGCGAACAAGGTCCGGGTAACACCTGGAACGTGGGTGTACTGGGATTCCCGCAATGCGACGATTCCTGAGCTGGATTTCAAGGTGGCCGCTGTCGTACTGGGACAAGTGATCGACAGTGACCCCGGCATGGACACGGTGACCACTGACCTTGGATCGAAAACCTGCTCTCCAGACCAACCGATGGAGCACCGCTTCAAACTCGTCGGGTATCCGGCAGCCGAGTTGACCGCTCAAAGCGAGGAGCACGGGGTATTGAGGCTCAATGGCGAGACTCTCGCGGTGGGAGATTTGGTGCTGGCAGCTCCCGGCCATGCTTGCACTACGACGGTAAAGTTCCCCTATGCTCTGGTCGTAGACAGCGGAGGACAAATTGCTGGCCGGTACGATCACGACGCCCGTGATCGATAGCTAACCCACCCCCAAAATAAAAGGGGCGAGTCACAGACCCGGCCCCCTCGTGTGTTCTCTAACGATCCGCTCCGCTAGCCGCCGTTCTTGGACTGGATTGCCCTGGTGACCGCAGCTGGGCTCATCGGCAGTTCGTTCATGCGCACACCAATGGCCTGCCGCACTGCGTTTGCCACCGCAGCTAACGGTGGCACGATGCATACCTCGCCCACGCCACGAACTCCGAATGGGTGCTCGGGGTTGGCCACCTCGACGATGACGGTATCGATCATCGGCAGATCGAGGGATGTCGGCATGCGGTAGTCCAGAAGGGTGGCATTCTTCATACTGCCATCTTCACCCATGTAGTACTCTTCGTTGAGAGCCCAGCCGATACCTTGGACTGCTCCTCCTTGCATCTGGCCCTCGACGTAGCTCGGGTGGATTGCCTTGCCGACATCCTGGATTGCGGTGAATCGCAGGATGGTGACCTTGCCTGTCTCGGGATCGACCTCGACATCGACGATGTGGGTGGCAAAGGCGCTACCGGCGCCCTTCGGGTCCATGTTGGCGCTGCCTACGACCGGCCCGCCTGTTGCGGTCAGCTCCCCGGCAAGCTCGGCGAACGTTATCTTAAGTTCAGGGTCCGAAGTATGCTGGAAGACACCATTGACGAGCTCGATCTCATCGACTGGTCGGTCCCAAAGAAGTGCGGCACGTGCGGTCATCTGTCGCTTGACGTCCTGGGCAGCCTCGTAGCAGGCCCAACCAGTCTTGAAGGCCGCTCCGCTACCGCCAGTCATCGATGTGTAACCAATGGTCTCGGTGTCGCCCACCTGGGGATTGACGGTCTCGACATCAATGCCGAGAACCTCTGCGAACTGCTGGGCCGCTCCCGGTCTGGTGCCGCCGATGTCCATCGAGCCGATAGTCAGACTGACTGAGCCATCGTACCTAACGTTGGCAGTCGCGCATGCTGGGCCGGAACCATTGACCCAGAACCCGGATGCGACGCCACGGCCACGGTTCGGCCCTTCCAGAGGAGCTTTGTAATGGTCATGGGCCTTGGCTGCCTCAGCGGTTTCGATCGCGCCAATAACGGGATTTACAACGCCGTTGGCTCGCCTGGAGCCTTCCTTCGCGCCGTTCAATATCCGCATCTCCAGCGGATCCATCGAAATTTTTTCGCAAATCTCGTCAATGACCTGTTCGGCTGCGTAGGCTGCAGCAGGCGCTCCAGGTGCGCGGTAGGCGGCCGTCTTGGGCATGTTGTCTACCACGTCGTAGCCGTCGATCAGCACGTTCGCGATGTCGTAGGGCGACAGCATGCACTGAGCGCCCGCTCCGACTGCTGAGCCAGGATACCCACCGGCCTCGTAGTACATCTTGGTCTCGGCGGCAGTGATCCGTCCGTCGTTGGTGACGCCCATCTTTAATTTGATATAGGTGCCGGATGTCGGGCCAGTCGCCTCCATAACGTCCGCCCGGCTCATCGTGATCTTCACCGGCAGGCCCGACTTGTGCGACAGAACGACCGCGACGGGCTCCAGGTAGACGGTGGTCTTCCCACCAAACCCGCCGCCGATCTCCATTGGGATTACCCTGATATGTGACGCAGGCACTCCCACCATTTTTGCTGTGTTTTCGCCGATCTGGAAATGCCCCTGGGAACTGCACCAGAGGGTGATTTGGTCCTGAGGAGTCCACCATGCCGTTGCGGAGTGGGGCTCGATGTAGCCCTGGTGAACCATCTTCGTGCGGAACTCCCGCTCGACGATCACGTCGGCCTGACCGAACCCGGACTCAACGTCTCCGAGCTTGAGTTGCAGATGGTCTGCAATGTTGTTCTCGTACTCGTCGTGGAGCTGGGGGGCACCCGGCTTGATCGCCTCTTCGATGTCATTAACGAGTGGCAGCACCTCGTACTCGACATCGATCAGGGCCGATGCCTCTTCCGCTGCGTGGAGGCTAGTCGCCGCCACAGCCGCCACTGCGTGGCCCTTGTAGAGGACCTTGTCCTTGGCAAGAATCTTGTTGCTTGCCTGACGATCCCCGAGCACTGTGGAATCCGTGTCCACCAGGTCTGCCGATGTGGCAACTGCCCGGACTTCCGGGTGAGCCTCGGCCTTGCTGGTGTCGACGGAGATGATCCGTGCATGGGCGTGCGGGCTCCGAACGATCATTCCATGCAGAAGTCCGGGTGGGCTGATGTCTGCGCCGTACAGCGCCTTACCTGTGACTTTGTCAAAGCCATCGTGGCGGACGGGGCGTTTGCCCACAACCTTAAATTCCTTGTTAGAGAGCACGATGTTGGATGTCATTTTGGGGTTTCTAGCCTCCGAGGTGGTCTTGCTGACAACAGGGCAAATTGTATCACAAGGGGACAGAATTGAATCGAATTGGACACAAGGATATAATCCGCCGCAAACGTGATCGTAGAGGTTCTTAAAGGCCGATGCAAAGTCAACACGGGAGAACGCACAATGGGGAATTCTAGCGACATATTCGAGGCGCTGAAGGAGTTCGACTCCGCTACGATCTTTAACGCGGTCATCGAGGACATGGGGGCTAGTCAGGGCGGGGCAGAGTTGGAGGGCAAAGGG
>JASLXL010000044.1 GCA_030740335.1 SAR202 cluster bacterium
CAGCAGGCAAACCAACCAGCCTCAGGTAGCTGACTAAACCCCGCTCTCACGACCCACGGACCTAGATGATCATCTTGTGGCGTTCGGTGGTACAGTTTTGCTCCGCCCCACCGGTACACTTTCCCACCGCCCTTGACAGGCTATACTGCCCCAGAGGCAGGGTCATGTTCACAGGCATGAGACATACAGCAGTACTGGTACTCGGATGCGTGCTGCTTGCAGTGGCGATGGCTGCGTGTGGTGATGAGGCACCGAAGTCTACGCCTGTCCTCACTTCTGCTCCCACCCTCGACGTTGAAGCCACTGTCCAAGCGAGGCTCAAAGAAGAGCGAGCCACAGAGGCCACCGTAGAGGCCAGGGCACAGACCATGGCGAAAGCTATGGTCGAGGCTACCGCACAGGCAGCACCTACGGCCACGCCTCTACCTCCTACGCCTACACCAACACCTACGGCCACACCTCTACCGCCGACACCGACTCACACACCTACGTCTACGGCCACACCAGTCCCGTCCACGCCGACCCTCACTCCCCTACCGTCCCCCACACGAATGCCGACGCCGACGGCTACACCTACATTTACCGCAACACCATCTCCAACCTTCACACCGACAGCCACGCCTACGCAGACCTTCGCTGCTACCCTAGACGAAGTAAAGAAGGCCGTTGTACGCATCAAGACACCTTTGGGCTCGGGATCCGGGTTCATATTTTACGAATCTGGGTGGATTGCCACAGCAGCCCACGTCGTTGGAGATTCGAAGCAGGTGGAAGTTATCGTAGAGGAGAAAACCAGCTACAGTGGCCAGGTTGTAGCAAGCAGCGTCAAGCTTGATGTAGCAGTGATCGTGTTGGAAGGTGAAGCGAAGTTTTCTCGTATCGAGCTCGGCGACTCAGACCAGGCCCCCTTAGGGATGGAAGCCGCCGTCCTCGGGTATCCACTATCCAATTTACTCGGCGAGGAAATCAACGTAAACCGGGGCATTGTTTCTTCACACAGGAGATTCGATGGCGTGGAATTTATCCAGACGGACGCGGCTATGAACCCGGGAAATAGCGGCGGTCCTCTGATTAGCGTAGACGGGACAGTTATTGGGGTGGTGAAAATGAACGCTCCCTTGTACGAGGGAACCGGTTTCGCAGTGGCCATCAACGGCTTTAAGGACCTTTTGTGGGCCTGGCGAGACGACTGGCTAAGTCATACGCCTACCCCAACCCCTACGCCTACGCCTGATATCACTTCTGGTTTCTATCCCAGAGGCGAGAGATTGACCGTACTAAACCAGGTTGGCGTCGGCGAATACAAATCTTGGAGCGACCGGTCTCTCACCACGACATTGGCGCCGGGCAAATGGACCGTCACTATTGAAACCGGCAGAGGCAAACCTGGAGTGATAAGGGTCAAGACGCTATTACCGCAGGAGGAGTTGATCTTCACGGGCGACGGGGACGGCAGTTACGACGTCGAGATAACACTCCAAGGAGTGTACGTGATCGAAATAGACCGGGTCGACGGGTGGCCCTGGACTCTCGTAGTGTGGCCCACAGGTAGGCCGAGAGTCACGACCCCGCCTGCGCCAGTCCCATCCACATCTTTCGGCAACGGGATCTATTTAGTAGGTGTAACTATACCCGCTGGCTCGTATCGCAACGCTGAACCGGGGGTGGCTTGCTACTGGGCCAGATTTGGGGGGGAGATCCGCAAGTACTACATCATTGCTGAGGGAGTTGCATCATATCAGCCAGTTGTGGTGGCAATCAACGCAACGGATCTTGCCTTCTACTCGTACGGTTGCGGGGGCACATGGGTCAGGCAGTAGTCGAGTAGTGGCATGATGGCCCTCTGCCCTTCGACTGGGATTCATTTTGCCGTGGCCTTTGCCACATGCATTTCGATGCGAGATTCGGTGGGTCCCAAGGTTTGTCCTGCTCACACGAACATCGGGTCGCTTCGCTACGGACAGGACTAGGCGGAGATTCTACTCGCCCGTTGCTCTCCGCTCCAGATATCTCCCCCCCGACCTGGCCGACACGCCCAGCTCCCGTAGCCGCCCCTCCCTCTGGCTCATCGTTCCGTCGCTAAGGCGCGGCTGAATAGCGGCGAAACCCTGTCTAAAGGCTTCGTCGTCTCCTAGTTGAGGTCTGCCGCCCGACGATCATCTGCAGCCCCCAGAACTCGCCGCAACGGTGCGGCGGTCATCTTCAGGCCGGAGGATTTGTGATCGCATTGCGGTCCGCCAGGTCCGACGTGGGATGGAATTTGCATTTGGCGCATGGGATGTAGTCACCAACATGCGCCCCCGGCCTGGATACGCTACTCCGTAAACCTGATGCGAGGGTCTACTACCGCCAGCAGGATGTCGGAGATCAGCGTGCCGACTACGGTGAGCATCCCCAGTGTCAACACGATGAAGCCCGCCAGATAGACGTCCTCGTCGGTGATCGCCGTGAGAAGGACCGGGCCGATGGTCGGCAGACTCAGCACCACGGAGACAATTACGCTGCCGCTCACAAGGGACGGCAGCAAGTATCCGATGGTGCTTATCAGGGGATTAATGGCGACCCTCAAAGGGTACTTAATGATGACTTTCACAGGGTGCACACCCCTGGCCCGCGCGGTCACTACATATGGCTTGGTGAGCTCATCGAGCAGGTTATTGCGCATGATGCGGATCAAGCCAGCGGTACCGGAAGTGCCCAGAACGACTGCCGGAATCCAGAGATGTTTGATGAGATCATAGACCTTGGCCAAACTCCATGGCACGTTCGTGTAGTCGGCCGACAACAGGCCGCCAACGTTCTGGTCGAAGTACGCGAAGGCGACGTACATCAAGACCAAACCCAGTAAGAAATCGGGCACGGCAAGGCCCGTAAATCCCATGAACGTGAAGACGTAGTCGCCCACGGAGTGTTGCCTGATGGCCGAGTAAATGCCGATCGGAATCGCGAAGGTCCATGTGAACAGGATCGTGAAGCCCGTCAGGGCCACAGTCAGCCACAGTCGGTCGCCGATAACACTCGTCACCCTTTCCAGATTGACGAGACCCCCAGCCGGCGAGCCGTAAGAGCGGCCCAGATCGCCGTGTCGCACCATTCGCCATATCCATTTTCCGTAGCGGACGTAGATAGGCTTGTCCAACCCGAGATACAGGCGCAGCTCCGCTATAATCTCATCTGCCATTGCCTCCGAATTGCCGGACTGGAACATGGTCCTCTGGAAACGCTTCGAGGCCAGGTCTCCCTCCGGCAGCTCGATGATGAAGAAGGCTAGCATCGAGATCATGACCACGGTGAATGCCGCTAGAACCAGCCGTCTGGAGATGTATCCGATCATGGCTCCATATCCCCAACCCGGCCCTCAAAGCGAGATTGCCGACTCGCAGCGATTCAATGGCGCCAGCGGCGAATCCGAATTGAGGCTCCAAGCTTCTCGGCCAGGACTTCTGTGACGGCCTTGAGTCTCTGACCTGCCTCGAATAATTATACCCTTTCTTATGTTCTTATGTTAGTGCAACCGCGCTCATGGGCGCTATGTTCCCGTTGGTCGGCTGTGAATTCACCACTGTAGCCTCTGGTGCGGGAGGCCTGTAGCCCAAT
>JASLXL010000045.1 GCA_030740335.1 SAR202 cluster bacterium
TGCAAGAGGACACAGATCATGCAAAGGTTGCTGATGGGGAGTCCTTCGGGACGTGCAGAGGACCTCGTGAGCGACGCCAGAGGCCACTGTGAGGACAACCTTCACGAGGCCCGGCGCGCCGTGACGATCGTTTCTCGTGCGGGCCGAAGGGGGGGTACCTGCTTGAAGCAACGGATGGCTCGCCGATGGGACCTCTAGCTGTACAAGATCCAGCCCCGGATTTTGAGAATCTGGCGATTACCTGAGATCCGAAACGAAACGACGTCTCAGTCACACAATCCGCCATAGCCCGTGCCGTCGGATGGCTACTCACATGGATCTCATGACCTGTTTCATCGTGGTCGATTACCCTACCGGCCATGTTCGGTACACCACCCGGCTATGGTCGGAAAAAAAAGAGGAAGAGTGAGGACCCTGACATCGAGATATCGGTAGACGGGATACCGACAACTCTCAATGAGTTGCGCGCTCAAAAGAGCATGGAACATTGGGTCGACTTGAGCGACTACGTCACGTCTGCCGAGATCATCGAACTCTTGCGCGTCGACCACGCGACCCTTAAGAGGTGGCGGAGCCAAGGAAAAATTCACCACAAAAAAATGGGTGACAGGTGGTACTACGCCGCGGCTGATCTACCAAGGCTGGCGAACGAGCCTTGAACCGAGCAGGCTGATGCCCAATTCGTAATATCGATGATTAGTGATGTCACAGCGTGAAGTTTGATGGTGTTACTGGCGAGTAGAGGTCATCTGATCAGAGATCGGACTTGGGGAAGTAACCGCACCGGAGGAGAGAGATGCTCAACTATGATTTTCTGAGTGATGTCCCCTCAAGAGGATCATGGCCTAGTCCCGCCGGGACGCCAGCCTCCATCACGCCGGTCCAATACTGGCTCAATCAGGACGCCGCGCCGCCGGATTGTAACGCCGCTACGGGGCACGGCGGGAACATTCTCGCGCGACACGGCGTCTATACCTGCAAGGGCAACGGGCAGGCGTTGGCTAAAATCACCTGCGGTTCGTTGTCCACGTTGAGAGCCCCGGACACCCATCAGATGACAACGACGAGGTGACGATCATGGCACGAGTGCGCGCATTTCTTCTCGTACTGCCTTTGTTACTGCTCGCGACGGTGATCGCGGGATGCGGTGGCGAATCAGACGAAAAGTCGTTTCCCTCTGTCAGCGGCGGAGACGCCAGCGCTTCCCGGGATTTTGACACGTCCGATGACGAGTTCCGTCCTGACTCCCCTATGGACGCGGGCGCATTCGATCCAGCGCCGGCCCCGGACGCCCTCAGCGCGGGGCCCGCATCAGGCTCGCCAAGCCGGGGTGAATCGTTTGATCAGGATACGGCCAGCACCGTCGCCAACAGCCTGGACGGACAGGTGCAGGCGGTAGCGGCTCTTGATCGGATCATAGTCCGTACCGTAGACATGACGCTCATCGTTCAGGATGTCAGTAGCGCGGTGGACGATATCGCTGAACTCGCCACAACGTCAGGGGGCTGGGTCGTTTCATCGAGACGCGACGGACGGGACTCGGCGTTCATCTCGTTCAGAGTCCCCGCCGAAGGACTTGAGTCCGCGCTCGAGGAAGTGCGCGAACTGACCGTGGAAGTGGAATCAGAGAACTCCACGGCGGAGGACGTGACGGACGAGTTTACCGACCTCGAAGCGCGGATCCGCAGCCAGAAGGCAAGCGAAGACGCCCTGGTCGAACTGCTGGGCGAGGCCCGGACGGTTAGCAATACGCTCGAAGTCCAGACGGCGCTCGCGGTGGTACGGGAAGACATCGAGAGCATGGAAGGGCGCCTGAATCTGCTGGCCCAGACCTCGGCCTTTTCGCTGGTAAATGTCTACCTCAACGCCGAACCGATGGAGATGATTGTTGACGCAGGGAGCGACCGGGCGGTGGCCGTCGGCCAGCCGGTGGCGTTCACGGCAACACTCAACCCACCGGAAGGGATCGACGAATTTGAGATCGAATGGGATTTCGGGGATGGTTACGGACAGGCCAACATCTACCGAACGGCAGCCACACTGGTCGAAGGCCAGCGCATCACGTCAGCGGTAACCCACTTCTACCAGTCTGAGAAGAACTCGCCATTTGTCGTAACGGTCGAGATCAAGGGACGCGGTGATGCCGGAGCGGCTGAAGGTGAAGACACCCTGGTGGCCACGGTCAGCGAGATCCCGGTGCTGGACGTCTTCGCCGGGGAGTTCGTCACCGTGGAGGCAGGAAAGCGGGTCGGTTTCGCCGGCACCTTCACACGGCCCGAAGGATTGGATGACCTCACGTACCGGTGGGAGTTCGGCGACGGCTCCAGCGCGGTCGAGGGAGTACTGGAGCCGGGCGTAACCGTGGCCGAGGCCACTCACACGTACGCCAACAGCCGGCCGGTTCCCTACACGGCGACGCTGGTGATCTCCGGAACCGCGGACGTGGGAGAGATCGAAGGGCGCAGTTCGGTGGGTGTCAGGGTCGAGGAGGCCGAGAGCTGGGTGATCGCTGACTGGAATGTCGGAGACACCTTCAAAGACGGCGTACAGGCCCTGTCAGCGGTCGGCATTTACGGGGTTCGCGGGTTGATCTGGGCGGCTGCGCTGAGCCCGGTCTGGATTCCCCTCGTGGTCGTATTCGGCTTCGGGTGGTGGCGATGGCGGAAGAGGCGGGCGTGATCCGGGGTCCCGTGTAGCTGGAGAAACCGGCCCTTCGAGAGCCTCAGGGCGCTGGAACAACTCGAAGCAGGCCTCGTAGCACCAGCGATTCCGCTCGCGGTAGAAATCGTTCGGGTTAAGGAACGCAATTACACGCGTGAACGCCTCGCTGTCTACGAGCAACGAGCCGATAACGGCTTCTTCAGATTCGATGTCGTGGGGCGGAAGCCGATCGGCCTGCAATTGGGTTATTCCTTTACGCTCTCCGCTTCGTCGTCGGATTCAGATTCATCAGAGGTTTCCGAAACCGCAATAACCTTGGATGTCTAAGAGGCGGTTTACCGATAATAAGTACTCTGGTTGCCGCTAAAACTCCAAGGACCATCTCCACAGATGGAACCGTCGACTGCCTCCAAAGTCAGATCCAAACCATCCTCAGAAACAGACACAAGCATGGTCTTTGTCGGGTTGTCATGCTCGAACACATCACTAGATGGGCCTAGTTCCATGCAGTAAACGTTTCCTGCAACTACTTCATCCCACCGACGATTTACAAATCCATCATCGGCGACCTCGTATCTATAGCCCTGTTCAACATTTTCCAGACCGAATTGGAAATGCCCCGAAGTAACTGCATGTAGTCCACTATGGCTAAAACGAAAATCCTCGTACATCCAGATCGGATCCCATTCATTCTCATCTCGCCAGCGCGCCACATTAGGAATGGTTTCAGGTGAAGGGCTCGGATACCACAAGCCCATTGCCGTACCAGGAACATCTTGATTCATAGGGCCACAACTAAAATCTCCGAGCAAAGATAAATACTCAGATTTCATTGGTTCTTCAAACAAAAGTAGAGGACAAATAGTTTTACCTGCTCCGGATCTCCAGGGATTTATGGAATATCCATAAGTCGGTAAATCGCGAAGTTCATTTTCATCAAGACCGAAAAGATCTATACCAAAATCAAAATTTGCATAACCACTCGTTTTGAATAAAAGAGTACCAGCAGGAACCACAACCTCTCCATTGCTTTGAGAAAAATCCTCATCATATTCCCAGATCTCTACGCCGTTCTCAGATCGACTAAAGTTGAGTCTGCACGGATCTTTATCCAAATCAATAGGACAGTCTCCCTCCTTCATGCCAAGAATATGTTTCAGTTCAACTGACGGTTCACCGACATGGCCAAAACTCACGCCATACCCGTCGCATGTATAAAAATACGCTCCCCATTCTTCATAAGAATTAGGTTCGGCACCTTTGAACTGCTGCCGAATATCAACGTAGTAAAAATCCGTGGGCGCATAAATCTGCCGAGTCTGTTTAACCTGACCTTCAAACGTCGGATCCTCTTCCAAGTTCGGAACTTCCCAGTAGACCATGTGGTTGTGAGGTGAAGCTTTATTAGGACCGGTCATCAAACCCCAACCATCGGTATCTGATATCAGAGGGTGAGTAAACTTCATCTCAGATGCACAGGCCGGTGTGCCCCCCCATCCCTGTGGGGGTTCATTCCAGAAACCGTTTTTTTTGTGTGCCGATTGGGAATTGGACGGTTGCTGCAGTTCCTCACCCTTACTGGAGGCTTCAAAATCTTCTCGGTCAGTACGTGTTTCAGTTTCAATAACTTGAGCTGTCGCAGTTGGAATGACGGTTGCAGTCGGTGTTGCAGTCGGTTCTGGAGTAGCAGTAGGAGCAGCGGTGGCTGCTTGATCTGCTTCCGGCGTTGCACTAACCGCTTTATCGATAGCAGCCTGATCTGAAGACCAGCAACCAACTGCAACCATTAGTAACAGCAGTGAAATGAGTGTCAGTTCCCGTAACTTCAACATGCCGAAATATTACACCCAAACTCACTACGCCCGGTGACCTGCCCCTCATAGCGAGTCCAGTTGAAAGTTGTAAGACGGGACGTTGTGAAGGAGGGGGCAGATCAAGTTACGAGCAGCGTGGTGGCGAGGGCAAGGCGCATGCGGACAGGTTAATCGTTGAGGGGGGTGCCAGTTGTTCTAGTGATTGTGGATCTGTGTCGGAAGAGACCCCCTAATAGATTCTCGGGCTTCGGTAAGTAAAGCCTTAGCGGCGCGCACCCGCGATGCCTCCTGCACGAGTGAACCGTTCGTGAGCGTGGAGGGGAATGTGTATCCATAGTTCCCAAAGCCTGGAGCGCGGGCGCGCGAGTCGGTCACTACTTAAGTCGCGTGTCCCTCTGCTCGGCTTGGTCGTCCGTGGGAGATAGGACGGAGGGAGGAAGGTGGCGTTTACGGTTCCTACGGCTTCGCGTATACGCCCTCGCCTTTAACGACCCGCTGAACACTTCGTCTGGACACGTCCTTGCCCCGGCGTCGCAACTCGGAAGTGATATACACCGAGTCCCGTGACCTAGGCGTGAGAGGCGCAAAACCTCGGCAGCGATCTCAGGAGGGCAAGCACGAGGGCGACCGGGATGTCGATGATTGACCATCACGTCGCACAGTAGCGGCACTGCATCGGCCAAGAAGGGATCACACTCGCCTCCATCCGCGTACACGCCTTGCCGTTGCAGCGCACGCTGCACCGTAGGTCGCGACACGCCCACACCCACCTTCTGAAGTTCTCATGCAATCTGTGCGCTCGCTCCGTGGACACTCGCTATCGAAAGATCACCTTAGTGCGGCGGCAATATTCCCGCCGTCAACCGTGGTGACGTTCGCAACGGTGCTTTCGGACAACGCCAACTGAGTGAACGCCCGGGCAACGTCTTCTGCGGTAACTTCTTTACCTAGAATATTGCCAGCAAGGTACTCAGCTTCGTCGAGGCCACGCGCTTGCGCCCGCGTACTAATCATCTCTTTTGTGAGTAAGCCGCTTTGAATTCGGTCGGCGTTGACTGCGTTTGCACGAATGCCATATTTGCCGGTTTCGAGTGCGTATTGACGCATCAGCGCCAGGGTGGCCGCTTTGGGTAGCCCGTAGGGGCCGGCGTCAACTCCAGGATTAACGGCCTGTTTCGAAACGTTGAACAGGAGGTTTCCGCCGACGTTTTGGAGCTTCATGACTTCGACTGCATATTGCATCACCGTTTGATGCGCAAAGAAATTTATCTCGAAGCTTTCCCGCAAAGTCTCATCACTGACGCTTTCCATGCTGCCTAGATGCATGGCTCCAGCGTTGGAAACCACGATGTCCAGTCCGCCATAGTGTTCACAGATCGTCTCAAAAGCCGATTTGACGCTTGCCTGCTCGGTCACATCGCACTCAAGTTGCAAGAATCGGTGATCTTCTTCAGGAAAGTTCAGGTCCAGAAGCGCTATCTGGGCGCCAAGTTTGTTGAACTCATTGGCAATAGCTGTGCCGATTGTTCCGCCGCCGCCGGTGATTGCTACAACATTCCCTAGCAGGGGTTGCGTACTGGCATTTGAAAGTTTCGATTGCTCGAGCGACCAGTACTCGACATCGAAGACATCAGCTTCGCCTAGCGTTTTGTATTCACCTATTGATTCGGCATTCGTGATGGTTTGGACGAAGCTTTCGGCGATATCGGCTGAGATCATTGCCTCTTTTCGGTCTCGCCCTATCCCAAACAATCCGTGCCCTGGTACCAGCACAACGCGCGGCGTCGAGTCCAACTTGGTCTTTTGCAGCTTCCTGCTATCTACCTGTCGCTGGAAGTAGGAGTTGTATCTGTGCTGGAATTCCTTCGTCAACTGCTCGGTTCGTTTCCGGAAATCTCCGGTTCCCGTAGCTTCCGGAAAAGGAAGGACCAGCGGCCAGTTTTTGGTCCTGATTACATGGTCTGGAGTTGCCACTCCGCCCTGACTGTATCGATCGACTTCTTTCCCGTTGACGAATTCAAGAATTTGATCGGACGATCGGAACTCCAGAATCAGCTTGTTTTGGGAAGCATTCGTTCCCTTTCCGAGTCTCTCATCCTGAGATATGCACACGCCTCTGATTATCGGTGCTACCGACGATAGCGATTGTAATTTCGGAGGGATTGTTGCGGGTACGAACACATGTTTTTTACCGTTTCCCATCCTATTTTCGACTGTCGAAATTGCGTCGATCATGTGTCGATACGAGGTCTCAGCATCATCGGAAAAAGTAAAAATCCCGTGATTCAGCAATATGAGACCACCAACTTCAGGATTTTCCTCAAATACTTCCGAGACATTTTTCGCAAGTCCAAATCCCGGCATGATGTACGGAACGATCCCCATGGTGCTGCCGAAAATTTCTCGGCAGAGGTCCTCACCGTTCGGTTGGTTGGTGATGCTTAAAATAGCCGAAGCGTGACTGTGGTTGATGAATTTGTGCGGAAGGAACGCGTGACTCAGGGTTTCGACCGATGGAGTCGGTGACGCGGAATCGAGAAGGTTCGATCTGACATAACTCACCATCTCTTCATCAGAAAGGCTCTCTAGAGACTTCAAGCGTCGAAGCGGGGCCAACTTAACGGGGGGAAGTCCGGCTGGGAGTATCTCGCCCATGTCCCAGCCGCTGCCCTTTATGCACAACACCTCGACTTCGTTCCCGAAGAGATCTTTTTGCACGGTTTTTACAGATGCGTTCCCACCACCGTGGAGTACCAGATGTGGGTCTCCTCCAATTAACCTCGTGCAATAGACACTCAGCGAAATATCATTGTTGATTCCGCGTAGTGCGTCGCGAGATTTCAGCTCTTCCAGATCTGATTGTGACCACTTGCTATCCATCGGCTAAATCCGAAAACATCGACTTCATACTTTCTTCCGTGGCCTCGCAAATTCCACGTTCAGTTATCAGTGCAGTCACATATTTCGACGGTGTCACATCGAAGGCATAGTTTGAGACTTCACTGCCTTCGGGATAAATGTTCACGCTGACTATCTCACCGGACTCTTGAATTCCCTTGACCACTGAAAGTTCTTCAGGGGCTCTCTGTTCAATCTGAATGTCCTGGGCGCCGTCCGAGATTGTCCAGTCGATCGTTGAGCTGGGTAGCGCTACGTAGAAGGGAACGTTGTTGTCGTGTGCAGAAAGGGCCTTCAGGTATGTGCCAATCTTGTTGCACACATCGCCTGAAGCTGTAGTGCGGTCGCTGCCGACGATGCACAGATCGACCATGCCCTGCTGCATGAGATGGCCTCCGGCGTTATCGGCAATGATCGTGTGGGGCACGCCGTGCTGACCCAACTCCCACGCTGTGATGTTGGCACCCTGGTTTCTGGGCCTCGTCTCATCGACCAGTACGTGTACCGGAATGCCGGCGTCATGGGCCTTGTAAATAGGCGCCAGAGCGGTTCCCCAATCGACAGTCGCCAGCCATCCGGCGTTGCAGTGGGTCAATATGTTCAGCGGGCCTGCCCCTTCTCTTTTACTATCGATTTTCTGGAGAAGATCCAGGCCGTGGTCGCCGATAGATTCGTTCAGTTTCACATCGTCATCTGACATTTCGGATGCTGTCTGTTTCGCTATTTCAACCCGTTGTTCCACGGTTGTCGTATGCAATGTCTTTTTCATCTGATCCAACGCCCACCGTAGATTGACGGCCGTAGGCCGGGTTGCGATGAGCGATGCATGCGCAGCTTCAACGGCGTGGTCTGAGGGATCTTCAAGCATTGCCAGATACATTCCATATGCAGCCGCAACGCCTATAAGTGGTGCTCCGCGGACTTGCATTGATGTGATTGCGCTTGCGACTTCTTCTAAATTCGACAGCTGCCGGACTACAAATCTGTGAGGTAGCTCGGTCTGATCGATGATGCGAACCTCAAGGCCTGACTCATTCAGCCAGATGCTTCGGTACTGTTCGTTTTCGACTCTCATAGGTAACTTTCACGTACGAAGAAACACAATGCTGAACTTGAAACTTGCGAGCATGTCTGGAACTGGACATCTCGTCACTGTTCACTTGTGGGTTCCATTGGTTCGAGGGTCCGGCGAGGCCGTATCCAGTAGCTGTTGGAGCGATCCCATGCGGGAAGGATAACGCTGTCCCTACTTCGTCGCGTTAGAAACTCTCAATTTGGGGCGACCGGGACTCCGACTACCAAAGCCTCAGGTTTCCTCCCGAGTTGTCGTACTCCGTAACCGTTACAGCACCGCTTCAGCTCCGGTAGTCCGTCACCTGCCACAGCACCGCTAGCTCGCGACTGTCCGGTAGCCGCCAGACGACGGTTCCCGAAGGCGCAACTACCCGTCTAGACCGCGCTGCGTCCTCCAGGCTCACGTCGTGTTCGAGGACGGCGTGAATTATCAGCATGTTCGGGAACTGCAGTGCGAAGGAAGTGTCGGCTATGGACGGGCAGAGGCCGCAGATCAGATGCGAGGGTCGCTGGCGTGCGCCGTACATAGCGGCACGGTACGGCGCGGCTTCCACGACCTTTACTTGACCCTCGGTGGTCAACCGCTGGAAAAACGACGACGCTATCAGGCTTTTAGATCATTTCGCTCGTTGGCGATGTAATCCGCTGTGCGAAGAGCGATCGCCTGAATAGTCGGTGTGGGATTGACTGCGCCCGCGGTAACGAAAACGCTCCCATCGACGATGAACAGGTTATCGATGTCGTGAGATTGACCGTAGTTGTCGACCACGGACCGCTTGGGGTCATCGCCCATGCGCGCCGTCCCCAGCAAGTGCCAGCCGGTCTCTCGTACTTGACGATTGACAATGACCTCGGACGCTCCGGCTTCTTGCATCACAATTCGTCCCTGTGCAATCCCGTGGTCCACCAAAGCGCGAGAGTTTTCACTGACGCTATAAGTGATCTTCGGCGCGGGTAATCCGGAACTGTCGGTTAATCGTTCATCGAGCGAGACGGAGTTGTGTTCATCGGGCAGGTCTTCGCCCATGATTCCGATTCCGACCGTATTTGTGAAACGGCGTTTCATCGTTTCGTGGTGGCCCGCTCCCCAGGGAACGCGTTCGACGGACCCTCCCCGGGCAATTGAAGCCGGACCTTGCGGTCGATTAACACGCAGCATGTATCCGCGCAGGAACCCACGAGCGGGATCAGTCTCGTAGAACTCTTGTGAGTTGATGATGTTTACTGCAGGCCCCATCCATGGGGACCGACGGTCTGGGAAGGCGCCGGAGACCTGTCCGAATACGTGAAACATCAGGTTCTTGCCGACCAGCTCCGATGAGTTAGCTAGACCGTTCGGGTGCCTATCGGAGTCAGATAGCAGCAACATGCGGGGAGTACCAACGCCGTTTGCAGCCATCACCACAGCCCGCGCTGATCGATGGTGATCAGTTCCTTCGGCGTCCAGGTAGTTCACACCTGTCACTCTGCCGGATGTGTCTGTGGTTATTTCCCGTACGCGAGCGTCGGTGACCAGTTCAGTTCCCTGGTCGATAGCTCGCGGCCAGTATGTGATGTCTGTCGAAGACTTCGCTCGTTGGTAGCAGCCCATCATGTTGTGTCCGCAGAAGTTACAAACGTCTCGCCCCTCTCCAAACCGAGTCGAGTTGATGTAATTTTCGGACGGCCACCAGTGCCAGCCGAGACGATCGAACGCGCCCGCCATCATCTCGCCATCTTTGCCAATTGGAATCGGAAGCATTGGCCTGCCGGCTCTTGGTGGATTGGCCGGGTCACCGGCAATACCGGCGCAGCCCATGACCTGGTCATTCAGGTCGTACCATGGCTCCAGATCTTCGTACGAGATTGGCCAATCATCTGCGACGCCGTCCAGTGATTTCACCCGGAAATCGGACGGGAGGAGTCGTGGGGTGTGTGCTGCCCACAGGATCGTGCTTCCACCGACGCCGTTGAACATCACAGGATCGACCGCTGAGTTGTCGACGTTGGTCGGATAATCCTCTGGTAGTCGGCGTTTGTTCGGGTTAATCGACCACGAACTCATCGCCTGCAACTCGTAATCGCGCTCCACTGTGGGGTACTTAAACGAGTCCTGCCAGTGGCCCTGTTCGATGCAAACCACGTCGAAACCGGCCTCTGAAAGTAGCGTGGCAACTGCGGCTCCGGAGGCACCAGCCCCGACGATTAATACATCCGCGGTGCGATCAGGATTGTGGTCGGTTGTGGTCATAAGGCGGCCAAGGCTAACAGTCCCAATTGTGCTGAAACAATGTGGTTCTTGAAAGGTTCGAGAGATCATGAATCACAGATCTAGTTAAGACGGCGGCGGTGACGAATGTAGGGACTGTTGACCTGCCCCCGATCAGGTTCCACGAGCTCCGCCATACAGCAGCAACGTTATTGCTAAACCAGGATGCCCATCCTGAGGTCGTCAGTGAAATGCTCGGCCATTCGCAGATAAGCATCACCCTCGACCTGTACAGTCGACCTGTACAGCCATGTGTCACCGACCATGCAGAAAACGGTAGTTGCCATCATGGACAAAGCGTTTGCATGATCCGCGTTCACCAATGCTTTGTATCGTAGGGACCCCAAATGAAAATCACTGATATCACACTCACTTTCCTCAAAATCGGCAAGGGTCTGCTCCGAGTTCAGACGGACGCCGGAGTAGAAGGCTGGGCCGAGGCTCCCGGTCGCAACCCCGACGCCCAGGGCGGGGAATACGGTTATTACTCCGGCCGCGTTTTCGAGGCCTATCTCGAGAGCATTATCAAGCCGGTTTTGATCGGTGAAGACCCGCTTCAGATTGAGCGTCACTGGGAGACTCTGGCGCTCGGAAAGGACGAAAAACTCTTCAAGCTGCCGTCCGATGTGGTCGGCGTGATTGACGTGGCGCTCTGGGATCTGATGGGCAAAGAGACTGGACTGCCGGTCTACGCCCTCATGGGAGGTGCGGCCCGTCGGGATATCGAGCTTTACTGGTCAACCGGTTCTGGGTGGATGCTGCAACCGGAGGAGATGCTGAATCTCGTCGAAAAAGGTTGGGACATGAACTTCCGATCTTTCAAGATTCGGATGGACTGGAAGGGCTGGAGGCAAGATGCCGACCCTGAAAAGGACTACCAGATGTTCAAGTTGGTCCGGGAGTTCCTGGCGGAAGGCAACTACCTGGGCTTCGATGCCAACAACGGCTACTCGGTCTCGACCGCGATCTGGCAGGGACGACGGTTTGAAGAGCTCGGAATCGACCATTTCGAGGAGCCCATTCCAAACTGGAATCTACCTGGACTGAAGCAGGTCTCGGATGCGTTGGATGTCGCCGTTGCGGCAGGTGAACAGGATGCCTTCAGATGGTGGTTCCAGAGCTTGGTATTGCTCGGCGATCCAGACATCCTGCAACCTGACATCCTCAGCGCTGGAGGCCCGTCTGAGGTGAAGCGGATCTTCGACATGGCCACTACGCTGGGCAAGCCGGTGATGCCGCACAGCCCCCAGGCTGGCATCAACAGCATGGCGTCGTTGCACGTGTTCTCGACGATCCAGAATGGCACCCGCCCGCACGAGTTCTCCACCGAGTTCTCGGGACCGTTGGATGACGTCGCAAACCTGTTCGGCGACGGCGTCATTCCAAAGGACGGCCACATGATCTTGAGCGATAAGCCCGGCCTAGGCATCGAGCTGAACGAAAAGGCGGTCGCCGATCTAACCCTGGCTTGATCTGTACGGTCACGTAACGCCGACCATGCAACGGAATGCTGTCGATGATTTGGACGCGGACCTTACCTGAGACGCGAAAATCAAATGAGATAAGTAAAGCCAGAAAGGCACGTGGATGGGACTATCCACTATGAGGGTAACTTCGGTGACGGTCGACTCGAGTCGCGCACCCGTTGACAATACGAGCCTCTGATGATGTTTCCTATGCTGCCGCAGCTGGATGGACGCTTTCTAGTGGAACACCAACTCAAAAGTGGCTGACTTAGCACTATGGCGTCAGAGTGCCGCCTGTAGAGAAGGAATACGGAATTTGAGGACAAATGGCATGAGGGGATTAAACCCTCGAAGAAGTTCTTTGATTGGCTTCCTCTCCATTTGGCCAGTTTTCGTGATAACAATGGCGTGTGGCACTCCCACAGAGCCAACACCAACTCCCACAACGACCGCGGTGGCGACTGCAACCGCAACTCCCACCACCACTGCCGCCTCTGCACCTGTACCTCTACCGACTGAGACTCCCACAACAACGCCCACCGCAGTTCCAGATAGACAGCCAGATTCCGCCAAAGTCGAACCTACCGAAGCACGTGACTTCACACAACTCTGGTCTTACGGTTTAACCAGCATCCGCACAGGTGAACCCTTGATCGAAGAAGGTGGCGAACACAAGCTGGACGAGAGTGCGATTTCCTATGGCTACAACTTAGTCGTCGACAAAAACGGCACCGTGCTGAGGGCTCGGGCCACACCGCTACAGAACGGCGACCAACTAGTTCTCACGGAGGATTATCAGGGTGACCATAACATGCGTGAGTACGCCAGGATCTTCACGATTATGGCTCCCATCAGGGATACCATCCTGTATCACTTTGGTGCAACGACCAGAGACGAATGGCTAGCGTTCACCGAGATACTGACGATTAACAAAATCAAAACGGAAGATGCAGTCGAAATCAGTGGGCGAAACATCCTGTCGACCGAGCAAGTGTACGATTACATCACCAATGGAGAGGCCGAAGGCAGCGCCGTGATGCGCTATTTGGAAGAAGCGGGATTGGAACTGAAATGTCTGGCCTTCAAGGATTTTGACTTCACTAACCCTGAAGGTCGCAACCATTGCGAAGAGCATGACATCGGGGTTGGCTCGGGTATCGAATTGCCATAAGTACGATGTTGACCGGCTCCCAGAACCTGTACCACGCGTTATGTTAGTCCGACAGCCTGTTTCAGCCTGATTGTCTCCGGTGCTGGTGGACGATATCCGAGTGAGCTGTGTGGCCGGATGGTGTTGTACTCCGTTCTCCACTTTTCTGTCAGTACCTCGACCTCCTTCAACGAGTAAAAGATCTCGCCGTTCAGCAACTCGTCCCGTATCTTCCCGTTGAAGCTCTCGTTATGGCCGTTCTCCCAGGGATTCCCTGGTTGGATGAGCAGGGTCGTGAGTTCGATTCACACCCGGGGCACCAAACGTAAATCGTTCTTGAGAGAGGCATCCAGAAACGGGTGCCTCTTTTGCGTTTGACAGCAAATTTGACAGCAACCCGGGCGCACTTCCGCTCAACTCCGGTAGTCCGTCACCTGCCACAGCACCGCTAGTTCGCGCCTGTCCGGTAGCCGCCAGACAACTGTTCCAGACGGTGCAGTGACGCGCCGAGACCGCACTACGTCTTCTCCAGGGCCACGTCATGTTCGAGGACGGCGTGGATGATCAGCATGTGCGGGAAGCGCAGTGCGATGCTCGTGTCGGTGATGGACGGGCAGAGGCCGCAGATCAGGTGCGAGGGTCGCTGGCGTGC
>JASLXL010000046.1 GCA_030740335.1 SAR202 cluster bacterium
AAGGCGGGACCCATCGGCGCGCTGTAGTGAGCGTGAGCGTCCATGAGACCGGGAACGACGGTGCATCCCGGCAGGTCCACCCGACGCAGGTCCGGCTGTAGCTCTTCCACCGGCGTGACCGACTCGATCAGTGCGCCGCTCCCCACCACGGCAGTCCCGGCCAGGAGCGTGTCGGTCACGCCGTCCCAGATCCCATCGGGGACGAGAGCGTAGTGGCGCGCCATTCTGCCCAGCTCAGCCATAAGGGTGATCTCTTCTTTGAAACCATCAAACCATTAGAAGACGCGTACCTAACGACTAGTTCCCGAGAACGTCCTGCATCAACCGCAGGACGTTCTCGCCCAAGACCTTCTTGATATCGTTATCGGAGTAGCCGCGGCGGACAAGCTCGTCGGTGATGAGGGGCACCTTGCTGCAATCGTCCATGCCCACTGGCATCCTGGCGCCGTCGAAGTCTGAGCCGAGGCCGACATGGTCTATGCCTGCGAGGGCGACCATGTGGTCGATGTGGTCGACGATTTCGGTGTAGTAGGGGCGCTTGTGCTCGGCCGCGATCAGACCCTCGTACATCTCCTCGATCTCTTGAGCGGATTCCGGGGACTCTTCGAACTTCAGGGCCTTGCTATTCTTCAACTCCGCTATCGTGTCGTCGTGGGACTTGGAGCTGATGGGGACCTCGTATAGTTCGCTGGAAATCTTTTCCCCCATGTCCGCCGTGGCCTGGTTGTACGCGTTGGAGACGAAAGTCACCTCGTAGTTCACGCACACAACACCGCCGTTTTCGCCGACGGCCCTGATCTGGTCGTCGCGCATGTTGCGGGGGTTCTGGCAGATCTTCCACGCCGAAGAGTGGGAAGCGATAACTGGTTTTGAGGTGGTCTCGATGACGTCCCAGAAGGTCTTTACCGAGACGTGAGAGATGTCGACCATCATGCCGATACGGTCCATCTCTTTAACCACGTCCCTGCCGAAGTCGGTCAGCCCGTCATGTCGCGGCTCGCCTAGTACGCCGTCAGCCCAGTTGTTAGTGTTGTTGTGGGTGAGCGTCATATAGCGGATACCCAGCTCGTGAAACTGCCTGAGGACCGCCAGGTCGTCCTCGATGGCGTGCCCGCCCTCCAGGCAGAGGATTCCGGCCAGCTTGCCGGAAGCTACAATCCGCCGAACGTCCTTCGCGGTGCGTGCAAGCTCGATCTCGCTCTGATACTTCTCGCACAGCACCTTCAATGCGTCGACATACCTCAGGACACGCTTGACGGCGGTCCCGTCGTCTAGGTATTTGGGATCGATGTAGGCGGCGAAGAACTGGGCCGTCACGTTCCCCGCTCTCATACGCGGCAGGTCCATGTGCCCGGTCCCGGTCTCTTGCCCGAGGTCCTCACCGGACTTCACCACACGACCAAGGCTGTCAGAATGGGTGTCAACGACAATCGAGGAGAAGTGGAGCTTGGAGGTCCTGTCTCCGATCATAGGAAGCCTTCCTGAGAGATATCGGACGTTCTGGTGCACATGCTACCTGAAAACGTCCGGGTGAAGAAGGCAACTGCAGGCCGGCTAACGGTAGCCGACTATCGCGGGGCTGGCAGTTCCTGTTACTGCGCGTGGCGGCCCTAACACCTTATGAACCCCTGTCCACTATAAGCACATAGAGCTTCCCGCCGTTGGGAGGGAGCTCTCTCTATCAAATCATCCTCGCCCTATATAGGGCATCTCGGTCGCCATGATGGTCATGAATTGCACATTCGTGTCCAGCGGAAGATTGGCCATGTACAGCACCGATTCAGCGACATGTTTTACGTCGAACGTCGGCTCGACCTTGATCGAGCCGTCCGCCTGAGGCGTGCCCTCGGACATTCGAGAAGCCATATCGGTCGCTGCGTTGCCGATGTCTATCTGGCCACAAGCGATGTCTTACTTCCGGCCGTCCAGAGAGGTGGCCTTGGTGAGGCCCGTAATCCCGTGCTTTGTGGACGTATACGCCGCCGAGTCCGGACGCGGCACATGAGCGGAGATCGAGTCGTTGTTGATGATCCGCCCGCCCATTGGGTCCTGGGCTTTCATGATCTTGATCGCTTCCTGCGTGCACAGGAATGTACCTGTAAGGTTAGTGTCGACAACCCGCTGCCAGTCTTCGTAGGCCAACTCTTCCAGAGGCACCCGTGGTGCACCGTCGTCAACAATCCCACGATGATCACAGCACCGCGGCGTGTCACGCCCTTCGGTGGCGCTGGCCTGGTATCGAACAGATCCCACCGCAGCCGGTTGCGCCTCCAGCCGCATGCTCTTATTATGCCTGAGGGTTTCAAGGGGCAGGGATTCTAATCCCGCACTGGCACATCTAAGGAGACAACA
>JASLXL010000047.1 GCA_030740335.1 SAR202 cluster bacterium
ATCACGCGGAATTCGGCCAATTCAAGGTATAGAGTTGCCGCCTCTCGAACCACCTCCCTTAGCTCGGCATCCCCTAGCTCTTCCAACACGAGCCGCCCCAGATCCTGCTCAACCAAAAGACTGTTCAGATCCTTGCTAACGCCAGGTTCTCCCAACTCACGCACCAGATCGTCTAGCTTCTCTTTGATCTCCACCTCAAGCGTCTCATCAGACTGTTTCTTTTCGAGGACCTCAAGTACGCTCGGAGAGTTGAATAGATCCTTTAGCCGGTCCGCCACCGCCTGATCATTGAAGAGCGATCTCAGCTCCCTCGTGACATCTTCCGTGAGGACCTCACCATCCCTCTGGTCACCAAGGTTGGACACCAGAACGGAATTGACCTGACCCTCTCGACCAACCAGCGCTTGCGCCCGCGCCAATGGCATCAACACAGTTGGGTCCACCCCGGCCAGACCGCCACGCCCTACGATGCCCGCCACGATCAACGTTTCCGTTCGGTTCTCGAGGAAAATATCGAGAGCATCGCCCACATTGGCGTCCAGTTCGTCCTGCGCCTCAGTGCTCAGCAGCACCTCGCCGTCGGTCAGGTCAGCTATCCGAGACACCCCGTCAACGGATGCAAAACCGCCGAAGCCATCTAGTTGCCCGGCGTCCAGTCCCACGAGCCTGGTCTGCCCCGAACTGAGCTTGGTCCTGACGTCTCGCACGGCCACAGTCTCAGCGAGCTGGGGGGTCAGGCCGTCAATGTCTTGATTGTCCGCCATGGCATCTCGCAACTGATCGAAACGCTCTAGCGAAAAATACAAATTCGTGATCGAGTCCCCCTCATCAGCCCGCAGGGGAATTATTAGCTCGTCGACGAGGCCAAGGCCATTTACCGCCTCGTTCCGTATCGAGTAGCTAAGGGTGTCGCCGGTGCCGAAAGCAGCAGCCATGATCACGGTACTCAGCATGACACCGATGATGATGAGGACGGTCTGCCCGCGCCGACGGGGGATATTCCTAAGTCCCAGCTTCAAGATGATCTGGTTTCGCAACCCCAATACGATCACCACCGATATGGTAACCAGGAATGCTACTAGAAAGACGTACATGAGTACGTCCATCGAGATACCGAAAATCTCTTCCATTAGGCGTCCGATCCCTTGCCCTGAGGCGATGCAACAGCGCCGAGACCGTCATCAACTACGAAACCATCACGCATCCGTACGATGCGGTCGGCACGCCGGCCAACCTCCGGGGAGTGGGTAACGACAACGAATGTTTCGTTGTCGTCGGTGTTTATCTGAGCCATGAGGTCCATGATCTCCGAGGCAGTCTCGCTATCCAGGTCGCCGGTAGGCTCGTCAGCCCAGACGATGGCCGGCTTGTTCACCAGGGCCCGCGCTATGGTTACCCGCTGCCTCTGGCCGCCCGAAAGCTCGCCAGGAGTATGTTCAGACCAATCCGCAAGCCCGACCCGGTCGAGCATCTCCATCGACCTGCGCCGTGACTCGGATGACCCTACACCCGATAGCAGCAGGGGTAGCTCAATGTTCTCCACCGCGCTCAGGACCGGCAGAAGATTGTAGAGTTGGAAGACGAACCCCATGCGGTGCGCCCGGTACTCGCTCCGGTCGTCGTCGGGTAAGTCATGGAGCACTATCCCGTCGATCAGCACCTGTCCCGCGTCGACTTCATCGAGGCCAGATAGGCAGTTGAGCAATGTGGTCTTCCCACACCCACTAGGCCCCATGATCGACACCATCTCGCCACGGCGCACCGAAAGATCCACCCCGCGCAGCGCGTGGACCTTCACCGTCCCCGTGTCATAGGTCTTTTCCACGCCCTTCGCAACTATGATGAGATCATCCATGCTCGTATCAGTCTCCTAGTCATTGGTTTCGTCTGCACCTCGGATCGCCCTGTCGGTAGTTCTTACCATCAATTAGACCCCTATCTCGTGCAATTCAAGAGTATCGCAGTCTATTATGTTCTTCCCGTAGCTTCGCCAAAATAGGGAATGCTAATGAACCTATATCAGTTTAAAGGACTATGCTCGGCTCGTTAGTTGTTGTCCCATCAGACGCTGAGTCCAACCAGTCTATGTTAACAAGCACATTATCTAAACGCTGAGTATGCAGAACGTTACGGTCATCATTATGTAGTCAGCTCCATGAGCAGATTACCCTTGACAGTTCTAGGGCCCTTCCGTACGCTGCCCGCGTTGCCTCCCCATATCATCCAGCAGCCCACGAGGAAGTAAACCCCATGCCATCCAGCGCCCAGGGCCTATACCGCCTAGGTGTCGACATCGGCGGCACCTTCACCGACGTAGTCCTCGTTTCACCCAACGGCGAGTACTGGACCAAGAAGGTCTCCTCTACCCCCGGCGACTACGCCCTCGGCATACTTGAGGGGGTTAGCCAGCTGCTATCGGAACTTGGACTCGTCGGCGAATCCATCGACGAGATCATCCACGGCACGACTGTAGCCAGCAACACGGTCCTCGAGAACAAGGGCGCGAAAACCGCGCTGATCACTACCTTGGGCTTCCGGGATGTCCTGGAGCTTCGGCGGCTCCGCATCCCCCACCTCTACAGCCTGTTCTACCAACCGCCGAATCCACTGGCAGAGCGCCGGCTCCGCCTTGAGGTCAAGGAACGGATCGGCGCGGATGGCGAGGTCGTTACCCCTCTCGACGAGGACACCATCTACTCAGCGATCGAGCGAATCAAGGAGGACGGCGCCGAGTCAGTAGCGGTGTGCTTCATCCACTCCTACCGCAACCCCGATCACGAGCGACGTGTCGGAGAGATCCTACGCCAGAGGCTTCCTGGTGTATTCACTTCGCTATCGATAGACGTGCTTAGCGAGATCCGTGAGTACGAGAGGACCAGCACAACAGTCGTAAATGCGTACCTGGGCCCGATCGTCAAAGGCTACATAAACTCGCTGCTCCTCCAGCTACGGGAGTCCGGTATCGCCGCGCCCGTGCGGATCATGCAGTCCAACGGCGGTGTCATGTCCGCGACAAAGGCCGCGGAGGCACCGGTCCACATTGTAGAGTCCGGGCCCGCCGCCGGGGTCGTCGCCGCCGATCAGGTCGGGAAACGTAGCGGCGAGACCAACATCATCAGCTTCGACATGGGCGGTACCACCGCCAAGGCGTCGCTGATTGAAGACGGACAATTATCCTGGACAACCGAGCACGAGATCGGCGCAGGTATTTCGCTATCCAGCCGCCTGGTCAAAGGCGGGGGGCACTCGGTCAAGGTGCCGGTTGTAGACCTTGCCGAGGTCGGCGCGGGCGGAGGCAGCATCGTCTGGATCGATCGCGGCGGCGCCCTCAAGGTCGGACCACAGAGCGCGGGGGCCATGCCCGGCCCCGTCTGCTACGGTACCGGCGGCGAGGAACCAACCGTCACGGACGCCAATGTCGTCCTGGGCTACATCAGCCCTGAAAAGCTGGCTGGTGGTGCGGTCGAGGTAAAGTCAGAGCTAGCCGAGGTGGTCTTGCAACAAAAGGTCGCCGAACCACTGGGGAGCGATTTACTAGAGACAGCCTACGGTATCCACATCGTAGCGAACGCCACGATGATGAGGGCCATCAGGGCCGTGTCCACCTACCGGGGCCGCGACCCCAGAGACTTTGCACTACTGGCGTTCGGCGGCTCCGGGCCAGTGCACGCCGCGGGAATCGCCAGAGATCTGGGCATCCGGCGCGTGATCGTGCCCCCTGCGCCGGGGCTACTCTCTGCCGTCGGGCTGTTGGAGGCCTTGCCTGAATACCACTTCGTACAGACGTTCTTCAGTCGCGCCTCGGAGGTAGGCCCCGACGCGCTCGGCAATGCCTATAAAGTGCTGGAGTCGAGAGCCATCGAGGCGTTGAAATCCGAAGGCTACGATGATGCGGACATCGAACTCCGCCGCTCCGCTGACCTGCGGTACGTCGGGCAGGCATACGAACTGACCGTCGACGCACCCGGAGGCAGGCTCACCGGCGCCGAAGTAGCCTCGCTAGTGGCGATTTTCCACGACGAGCACGAGAGGACCTACGGACACAAGGCCCCCGACGAGCCCGTCGAAATCGTGAACCTCAGATCCGCAGCCCGTGGGAAAACAGACCTGACCCGGCCCGCACAACCCGCGACCGGCGGCGCTGAATCTCGCAGCCTGAGCCGCAATGCCTACTTCGGGCCCGACCACGGCCGGATGCAGACCCAGGTCCTATCCAGGCCTAACCTCAACACTGTACCTCGACAGGGGCCCATAATCATCGACGAGTACGACGCGACCGTGGTGGTACCACCCGACTGCGCCGCATCGCTAGACCAGTGGAACAACATCATCATCGACGTGGTTTCGAAGTAGCAAGCGAAAGTACACACAACCCTACGATATGCTTCCCAAAGACATCGACCCCATCACCTTCGAGGTCATACGCAACGCCTTCGACTCCCTCGTGGACGAGATGGCGCTTACGGTCATGAGGACGGCCCAGTCCGGAGTTGTCAAAGACGCCATGGACTACGCGACGGTGTTCTGCGATCGCGAAGGCAGGATTATCGCTCAGGGAGTGACCGTTGTACTGATGGCCAACGTGTTCCCGGACGCTATGACTGCGGTGCTCGACCGATATGCCGACGACATCAACCCAGGAGACGTCTTCATCGCCAACGACCCTTATGGCTCGGGTGGCAGCCACCTACCCGACGTATACATCATGCGGCCAATCTTCATCGACGAACAGTTGGAGGGCTTCTCAGGGGTCACAGCCCACCAGGCCGACATCGGAGGGCTGGTCCCCGGCAGCAACTCGACCAACTCCACCGAGATCTACCAGGAGGGGCTACGCATCCCGACCGTGAAGCTCTACGAGAGGGGTGTGCCAAGCGAGACGATGTTCGACCTCATCGAGCACAACGTTCGGGTGCCCAAGACGGTCCTCGGCGACATGAGAGCCCAGATTGCAGCGACCGCCGTGGGCGAACGAGGGTATCGACTGCTCGCCGAACACTATGGAAAAAAGGAGCTCAGCCGGTACACCGACACAATCCTGGAGTACAGCGAATCAATGGTTCGCGCCGAGATACACGATCTCCCCGACGGCACCTACCGTTTCGAGGACCACATCGACGGCGACAGCATCGAGTCGGGGACAGTCATAGTGAGGGTCGCAGTGACCGTGGCCGGTGACGGCGTAATCGTGGACTTCGAGGGCAGCTCGCCACAGGCCAAGGCCGGCATCAACTCTGTCCTCACCTTCACCAAATCGGCCACCTTCGGGGCCATTCGCATGGTCATCGATCCCACCATTCCCAACTCCGCGGGCTGCTACCTCCCGATTGAGGTCCGCGCCCCCCTGGGCAGCGTCGTGAATCCCCGGCTGCCGGGCGCCGTCGGAGCCCGCGGCGTAACCGGCTACCGCATCGTGGACTCGGTCCTGGGGGCGCTGTCGCAGGCCGTCCCCAACCGGGTACCGGCCGAGGGCGAAGGCGGTAATACCATCATCAGCATCGGCGGCTACGATGAACACTTCGAGCCTTTTGCCTTCGTAGACTTATTTGCCGGGGCGCGAGGCGGCGGTCCTCTCGCCGACGGCGTAGAAGGCGTCTCCCACCCCACAGTCAATATCTCGAATACCCCGGTGGAGATCGCCGAGGTCGAACTACCGGTTCGCTTCGAACGCTACTCTATCGAGCAGAACACCGGCGGACCCGGCAAACACCGCGGGGCGCTCGCACAGGTCCGACAAGTCAAATCTCTTGCCCATAATGCGATCCTCCAGATCAGATCCGACAAGCGCAAGTATCCGCCCTACGGACTGCACGGCGGAAAGCCTGGTTCGCCATCTTGGAACATCCTGAACCCCGGCGACGGAGAAACTGTGCTGCCGACGATGGGCACCACCGAGCTGAAGTGTGGTGACGTGATCCGACACGTCATGGCCGGCGGTGGAGGCTGGGGCGATCCGCTGGAGCGCGACCCCAAGGCGGTGGAAGCCGACATTCGCGACGAGAAAGTAACCATCGACCACGCCCTCGCACAATACGGAACGGTCATCGACCCCGCAACCTTGCGCGCAGACCTCTCTGCAACTGCAACGGAGCGGCAAAAACTCCAGATCTGAGTGCAATCCACAAAAGTCAGAGGTGACCATACCGTGCTAGACATTGTCGTCCGTGGCGGAACGGTCGTCGACGGCACCGGATCACCCGGCATTCGGGCCGACATCGGCATCACCGGCGACCAGATCACGGCCATCGGCGATCTTGCCAATGCAGAGAACCGCAGTACTCTCGACGCGACAGGCATGGTCGTCGCACCTGGTTTCATCGACATCCACAGCCATTCCGACTTCACCCTCCTGGTCGACCCTCGCGCCCAGAGCGCAATTGCCCAGGGCGTGACCACGGAGGTCATCGGCAACTGCGGCCACGGCTGCGCCCCCCTCACGGACCCACAGCGCTATTGGGGTAATATCTACGGCCACGTCCCCGGCTTTCCCACCGAGTGGCGGACCACAGCAGAGTATCTGGAGCGCATGGATGAAGGCCATCCGGCCGTGAATATCGCCGCCCTCGTCCCCAACGGCAACCTGCGCCTGGCGTCTGTCGTAGACCCCGGCAAACCGGCTAACCCTCGCGAGGTCGCCACTATGGTCCGCCATCTAGAAGAGGGCATGGACGCTGGCGCATTCGGATACTCCACCGGCCTCGAGTACGATGCCGAGCGCGCGAGTCCAGAGGGGGAGACCGCCACCCTATGCCGCGTGGTCGCGCGGGCGAATGGCCTCTATGCAACCCACACCCGGAACAAGGAAGTGCGTGCAATCGAAGCCGTCGAGGAAGGTCTACGGGTGGCCAAGGCGTCAGGCGTGCGCATTCAGGTGTCCCACATCATCCCTCGCCGAGGAGGCCCACCAAACGCACTGGACAGGGTGATGGACGCAGTTGAATCGGCACATTCCACTGGTATCGACGCCGCCTTCGACGCCCATACACGATTCCATGGCATCACCAACCTTAGCGCCGCCCTCCCTGCAGACGCGCTTCTGGGCGGCCCCGATCAGGTTCGCGCTAGACTCACCGACCCAGCGTTTCGTAACAAGATGCGAGGTTACGAAAGCCTGATCTCCAGTTTCGCCATTGGTGGCTGGGACCGCGTGTATCTGTTCAAGAGCGATCAGTTTTCGGAGCAAGTGGGCAAGAGCTTTGAGGAGCTTGCACCGACAGGCGGGGACGCATTCGACGCAATCCTCGACACGCTAGCCGCAGAGGCCGACGACCCCCATGCCCCGATGTGCATCTGCCACTCCTATGAGGAAGAGGAGCTGAGGCGCACGTTTCGCCATCCCCTCTGCACCGTAGGCTCCGACGCCACAGCCCTAGCAGTCGACGGACCCCTGGCGGGCAAGGAATTCCTGGGCGCCTTCACCTGGGCTGCCTGGTTCTACCGACGCATGGTGCGCGAAACAGGCGACTTGACGATCGAGGAGGCCATCAAGAAACTGGCCGCGGCACCCGCCGACCGGCTCGGACTCTCCAACCGAGGCCGCATCCGGGAACACGCGTGTGCCGATCTGGCCGTCTTCGACCCACAGCGATTCGGCGAGCGGGGCACCCTATACCACCCGAACCAACTCGCCGAGGGTATGTCCCACGTGGTGGTAAACGGCGTGGTGTCACTGATAGACGGCACCCCAACGGGCGACCGCGGCGGCCGCGTCCTGCGACGACAATAACATGTAGACCTCGCCTCCTCATACCCGTCGCTGCCGCTCAGGGTGAGATGGGAGTGTCGAGGTCTTCCATGGAGACACACAGAACACGTGGCCCCCACCCAGATGCTTTGTCGAGAACCTTTTCAGCATGACATAAGCTTTGGGGAGTTCGGACTAAGATCCACCAATGAAGCCGGTGGTCCGACAGGCTGACCATGAGCAGAAATCACCCAACCCCGCTCACCCTGAGCTCCGCCGAAGGGTCCTCCCTTTTCAATATTGGGATCCTGGGGGTGTGCAGAGTGGCACAGCCCTTTGCCGGGTGTGAGGGTGTCCCTCACCTTCACAAGTGATTTTTTTCTTTTTTCTTCGGAAAGGAAGGATCGATGGGCACATAAAGTTCCTCGACCCGCCCACTCTCTTCCAATTACAGATGAACGCTAGACCCGCAGCCCGTCTCGGAGTAAAATCGGGGCCGTCAGCCGCGAAGGAACAAAAATGACCGCCAAAGACATAGACCCCATCACCTTCGAGGTCGTCCGCAACGGGCTCGACCTGCTAGTGGACGAGATGGCCCTCACGGTGATGCGGACCGCGCACTCCGGCATCGTCAAAGACGCCATGGACTACTCCACAGCTTTCTGCGACCTGCAAGGCCGCGTCGTCGCTCAGGGACTCACGATCCTGATGCACCTGGGCTCGTTCCCCGACGCCGTTGCCTCCGTCCTGAGCAAATACGAGGGCCGGATAACGCCCGGCGACATCTTCATCCTCAACGACCCCTACAGCTCCGGGGGCATCCACCTGCCTGACATCTACGTCATCAAACCCATATTCATCGACGACGACCTGGAGGGCTTCGCCGGTGTGGTCGCGCACCACACCGACGTCGGCGGTATCGTCCCTGGCTCCAACTCTACCGACTCGACGGAGATATACCAGGAAGGCCTGCGCATCCCGACGCTCAAACTGTACGAGGCCGGGACACCCAACGAAACATTGTTTGCGGTAATCCAGAAGAACGTGCGGCTCCCTCTCCTGGTGATGGGAGACCTTAGGGCGCAGGTCGCAGCAGTCCACACGGGCGAGCGGCAGTTCCTATCCCTAGCTGGCAAATATGGTGCGGCAGCCCTCCGCCGGTACATGGATGCTCTGCTGGACTACACCGAGAACCTGGCTCGCAAGGAGATCGCCGACCTGCCCAACGGCACTTTCGAGGCCACAGGCTACATCGACGCCGACAATATCGACGCCGGGCCGGTTGTGATTCAGGTATCGATGACAATCAGCGGGGAGAAGGTGACAGTCGACCTCACGGGGTCATCGCCCCAGGTCAAGGCCGGCATCAACTCCCCCCTGCCCTTCACGAAAGCTGCTGTCTACGGTGCGATCCGCCTCGTCATGGACCCTGGAATCCCCAACTCCGCTGGTTACACACGCCTCATAGAGGTGAATGCACCCGAGGCTAGCGTGGTGCACCCCAGACTGCCCGCGCCGTGCGGGGCCCGCGGCATCACCGGCTTCCGTGTCATGGACACTGTGATGGCGGCGCTGGCCCAGGCGGTCCCGGAACGGACACCGGCGGATGGCGATGGCGGAAACACAATCGTCAGCATCGGCGGCTACGACGACGATCTGAACGCCTTCGCCTTCGTGGACCTGTTCGCAGGCGCACGAGGCGGCCGCCCCTTGGGAGACGGACCCGAGGGAGTGGCCCATCCGGCGGCCAACATCTCCAACACGCCGGTCGAGATCGCCGAGGTCGAGCTGCCGGTCCGAATCGAGGAATACGGCATCCTGCAGGACACGGGGGGCGCAGGCAAGTACCGAGGCGCATTAGCCCAGGTCAGGCGCGTACGAAGCCTTGCCGGTGAGGCGACGCTGCAGCTCCGTTCCGACAAGCGCCGCTTTCCACCATATGGCCTCCAGGGCGGCGAACCGGGACAAGGCTCGTGGAACATACTCAACCCGGGGGAGTCCGAAACCGTTCTCACCACCCTGGGAACAGCCACGATGATGCGAGACGACGTGATCCTGCATACTACGGCCAGCGGCGGTGGCTGGGGCGATCCTCTGGACCGCGACCCAGCGCTAGTGTTGTCGGATGTCCACGAGGAAAAGGTCAGCCCGACCCACGCCCGAGAAGCATACGGGATTGTGCTCTACGACGAGGCCACGAGAATCGACACGACCGCCACTGAGCAACTACGGCTGTCAATGCGGTCCAAGAGAGGTGATGGAACCCGGTAATCCAACAGGACATTTCATTCTGAGCCGATGGCGAAGAATCTGGGGTGGCGGGGCGGACTCGCAACATCGGCGTTCAAGCACCCAACCTCACCCCAAATACTTCGTCGCAGCACTCCTCAGCATGACACGGCACGCAGGCCGCCCGTGAACTGTGCAAGAAGGGGTGTGCAGAGGGGCGCAGCACCGTCGCCAGTCCTGAGTCTGCGGAAGGGCCGGGTGTATGAGAACGTCCCTCACACACACATGTATATATTTCTTTTTTCTTCCGAGAAGAAACGCAATCTACCTAATCAAATATCGATCTCTCCACAGTTCCCTTACACAACGACAGTTCCTAAAAGGAGATCACAATGGCTAACGAGACCACCGACCGGCTCAGAGACCGATGGCTCAGCGCCAAGCCCAGCTATATTGCCGACCTCAGTGGCGCGGGCCCTGAGGGCGCCATCATGGAAGAGCCGGCCCGGGGCAAATGGCGCGCGCTCGAATACGAGACCGATGGCCTATCCGGCGTGATGCTAATTGCAGGACCGGAAACCGTTGCACCGGAGATCGAGCTAGGCCTCGATGCGGATGGTTGGCACGCCGTCTCGATAGGCGTCTTCGATGACAGCAGAACTCCCCTCAGGTTCCTGGCAAGGTTGAGCGGTGACGAGACATTCGAGGTGCTCGCGCTTGCAGATATGGAGGGTCGCGACAACCGGCTCACGGAGCTGTATTGGAAGACGGCGGACCTCACCGGTCAGCAGCTCGTGCTATCCCAGGAGGCATGGCAGGTCGCGCCCGGGGACGGCCCCGGCGCCATCGCCGCCTCCGAGGCGCGTATCGCTTACATAAAACTGGTGCCGCTATCCGCGACTGAGGTCGCCGAACTGAAGGCCGACCGCGAACGCAAAGACACGCGCCTGGTCTTCGCCCATAACGACGCCCACACCGTACACTTTGCCAGCCGGCCAACTACTGCGGAGGAAATACGGCGGCACGTTGAGCCATATCGCGACTCTGATATTTCACGACTGTACTGGGAGGCTGGCATCGGTGACCTGGTCTTCTACAACAGCGACATAGGCACGATGCCTACGGCTGACGGACTCGACGACTTCTACCGTCAAGGAGACCGTATCCTGGCCGAGAGCTGGCGGGCGTTCCGCGACAAGGGCATTGACCCTTTCGAGATCGCCCTAGACCACACCCATGAAATTGGTCTGGAATTTCACGCCAGCTACCGGCCGGCCGGATTTCGGTTCCCCCCGCCCCATGAGCAGTTCAACCGCGGGGCGACCTTCTACCTGGACCACCCGGAGCTGCGCGGCAGGGACAGGAACGGCAACGCAACACCAAGGATCGCGTACAGCTACCCCGAGACCCGCCGTTTCGTCGTCTCTCTGCTCAAAGAGATGGCAGGTTATGCCGTCGATGGCATAAGCGTTCTATACAACCGCCGCCCCCCGCTGGTAGAGTATGAGGCCCCGCTGGTGGAGGGCTTTACAAAGGACCACGGACAGGACCCTCGCAAGCTCGACGGCAACGATCCGCGGTGGCTTTCATACCGGTGCGGCGCACTGACGCAATTCCATCGCGAGTTGCGCGCCGCCGTCGACGAGGCCGCCAAGGAGCGTGGACTGGACCACCGCCTCGAGATAACTGCGGTGGTTATGTCTTCCGAAAAGGAGAACCTGGTCAACGGGATGGACCTGCGAGCCTGGATCTCAGAGGACCTGGTGGACACGATCGTGCCATACACATCCGTGCTCAAGCTCGACAGTGTGGCCGACTCGTGGACAAACATCTCAGACCTCGATTTCTTCATCGAAATCACCCGCGGAACAGCATGCAAGCTGGCCCCCAACATGATGCCGCGCGAGATCAGCGCTGAGGACTACCGCACAAGGGCGTCGGCCATATACGGCGCAGGCGCCGAAAACATATTCCTGTGGGACACCGACTCACAGCAGCCTCGTCTGGCAACCCCAGGCCCCTGGGACGTGGCAAAGCGCCTGGGCCACCGCAACGAGATTGAGTCTTGGATCAAGGCCGGTCAGCCGAACCTGGCAGCGCCCACACGTTCAGTGACCAAGCTAGGAGACTGGGACCTAGAATACTCGACGCCGGGATAAGAAAGAAGGGTTCGGGTTTGGGGAACTAGAAACTTGGACCTGTCGCCCAGAGGCTAGGGGCTTGAAACCAGAACTCTACGAGCAGTCAATGGTGGAATTCGATCTTCATCACGAATTTGCCCTGTTAATTTTGCGCAGGGAACAACCGTTTTGACAGAGTAGGATTCTAGTACAAAACCCTCAATCGGGGGAGGGCAGGATCATAGGGACATCCGGTGACATGTTGATGTAGGGACGCACGGCGTGCGCCCGAGTATTGAAGAACGGCAAGGAGAACGTATGAGGTTACTGCTAACTGGTATAGAGTACGCGGGCAAACGCACATTGGGTATCGAAATATCCAGGTGGTGGGCTGGACAGACAGGCGAGGAGTTTCTCGAACCACCTCACCTGTCGTTCCATGACCACTTCACGCTCCCCCACGTCGTCCACGCAATGGGGCACGAGGACCACAAAGCGCAGACCGAAAAGGACCTGCTCAGCGCAAACCCCGGCCTGCAGCAGCTCATGCAGTTGTACAACTTCAGCAACAAGTTCGGCAGGGGCTACACCGACATGGCCGACCTGTTTCTAATCGACTGGTACTATTCCGACGCAGTCTACGCCCCGCTCTATTATGGCTATGGCGGACCCGGGCAGTACGCCGAACGCAGGCTGATAGCCAGGAGCTTCGACGCGGAAGCACTATCGCTGATGCCGGACATGGTGTTGGTGCTGATGAAAGCTTCTCCGGACACGATCCGAGAGCGCGTCATCAAGGGCGAGAGCCCCTTTCCTGGCCGGCATGCGGATACCTTCTTTGACCCCAAGGACACCGAAACCGTGCTGGAGGCCTTTGAAGAGCAATTTCAGCAGTCGTTGTTTCGAAAAAAATTCGTGCTGGACACGACCAACGCCTCCATCAAGGAGTCCCTAGAAGAGTTCAAACAGCAGATCCAGGTGCACATCACACCGACGGACAGGCTGCGCGTCCTAACCCACCGGGCCCTGTCAGGAGGTTAGCTGGAAAGATAGGGCTGTGGGTACGGGTTTGGGGGTTCCGGAAAGAGAATGGCTTGGTGAGGCGCGTAGCGGGACAACTTCCTTTGTCGGAAAGTCCTTCACCGCGAGGTGTATAGAAGGGCCGAGCTCCTCTGCCGGATGTGTAAGGGCATCACTTACATATACATATCCCCCCCTTTTTTCTTAAGAAAGATGAGCAGGTGGCATGTGACCCATCCTCCACTGTCCCTGAGGAGACATTATTGAACAAGGCCGCACTACTGGACAGCATACGATCCCGTCGACAGGAGTGGGACGAGGCCCTCGCCAAGGTCGCCAAGGAGCGCATGCTCGTACCAGGGGCATCGGGCAAGTGGTCCATAAAAGACATCATCGCCCACGTAACGTGGTGGGAGAGCCAGACCGCTGGCATGCTCCAGACCAAAGCCCTCTCCAACGTCAAGTTGTGGCAAATGCCACAGGACGTGCGGAACGACGCTGTCTATATGGAAAATCGCGACCGACCCCTCGACGAGATTCGCCAGGAGTCTGTAGCCGCGTTCCTCTGGCTGATCGCCTCGATAGAATCCCTTCAAGAAGACGACCTCACTGACCCGTCTCGGTACCGACAAATGCCCGCCGAGTGGACTCCATGGCGTGTCGTTGTCGCCAACTCCTATGCCCACTACTACCAGCATCTCCCGGACATACGGGCATGGGCGGCCGGAAGCTAAAGGGTATGGCGTACAGGGTACGAGCTAACAAATCAAAGACAGCCACTCAGAGCCCATCAACCCGTTTCCCGGGGATGTGCAGAGAGCGGTAGCCCATTGTCAGAAGCCTGAGGGTGTCCCGCAGAGAAAACTCTACTCTTTCTTTTCTTCTTTTTCGAGGGCATGAGAAGGAGAATGACAGTCAGAGGAGACTTCAATATCCAATAGGCCCACAGTATCAGGGCCACAGTATCGCCTAGCCCTGAAACAACAAGGAGATCACCCATGCCCGACAAGCCAAACGTCCTGCTAATCTGCGCCGACCACTGGGGCGGCATGCTGACCCGTCCCGGCGGACACCCGGTCGTGATGACGCCCACGCTATCGCAGCTGGCGAGACTCGGTACCTGGTACGCCAATACGTACTCTCCCGCTCCCTCATGCATCCCCGCCCGCCGTTCGCTAATGACCGGCCTATCTGTGCGTACACACGGCGATCGTGTTTTCAAGGAGCGTGAGGAGCTGCCGGACGTCCCGACGCTGGCCCAAACATTTCGGAACGCCGGATACCAGGCCTCCGCTGTCGGCAAGCTCCACGCATACCCACAACGCGACCGTATCGGGTTCGACGAAGTGATACTGAACGAGGAGGGCCGCCACCACCTAGAGGGCAACGCGGACGACTGGGAGATGTACCTTGCGGACAAGGGCTACGCCGGTAAGGAGTACGCGGCCGGCCACAGCAGCAGCGACTACAACGTCACCCCATGGCACCTGCCCGACGAGGCGCACCCGACCAACTGGACCACGCGGGAGATGTGCCGCACGATCAGACGACGCGACCCACGAAAGCCCGCTTTCTGGTACATGTCCCACATCGCCCCACACCCACCGATGTGGCCGTTGCAGTCGTATCTGGACCTGTACCGTGACATCGAGATCGACCCTCCGGCCATGGGCGAGTGGACCAAAGACCCGGACACAGTCCCGTGGATGTTGAAGGCATACAACGACGGCGGAGGAGCCATGAAAGGCGCTCCGGCCCATGAGATAAAGGAGGCCCGCCGCGCCTTCTACGCCCTGATCACACATATTGACCATCAGCTAAGGGTAGTCATCGGTGCGCTGAGGGAAGAGGGGATCCTGGACAACACGATCGTAGCGCTAACCGCCGACCACGGGGACATGCTCGGCGACCACGGCCGCTGGGCCAAGACCCTCATGTTCGACATGTCGGCAAAGGTGCCTATGGTCATCGTGCCGCCAAAGGGTGACGAGAGGATCACCCCCGGTCAGGTCGACAGCCGTCTCGTCGAGACCATGGACATCATGCCCACGCTGCTGGAGCTGGCCGGGGTTCCAGTTCCCGATACCGTCGAGGGGACTTCATTGTTAACCGACGAGAGCAGGGATCACATCTATGGTGAGCACTGGGAGGGCGATTTCGCCAACCGCATGGTTCGGGACTCGCGCTACAAGCTGATCTACTACCCCGTCGGCAACAGCTTCCAGCTATTCGACATGCAAGAGGACCGTCGGGAGGAGCACGACCTCAGCGAGTCGGCAGACCACGCCACAATACGTGGCCGCCTGACCGACCTGCTCATCGATCACTTGTACGGCGTAGACTTGGAGTGGCTGCAGGACGGCAAACTCGTCGGGGTGCCCCTAAAGCCACTGCCCCAATACCAGGACCGAGGACTGGGAGCCCAGCGCGGTATTCGATACATGTAGAGGTGGCGAGACACCCAGCCATATCACTCTGAGCAACATCAACGAATCTGCGACGAAGGGGCCACTCTCCGGCGTTGCTAGCAATGACGGTGACACTGATCACCACTGCCAGTCAAATACCCCACTTTGATCCTCGGGCAGGTCGCGCCTATAATTGCGACCACCAAACGCAGCCTGAAGTGAGGACACAATGCTGAAGACCGTCATTATCGGAGCAGGCAGGCGTGCACAGGCCGCCCACTACCCGGCCTTGAGCCGCCAGGAAGACCTGTCGATTTCAGCCGTCGTGGA
>JASLXL010000048.1 GCA_030740335.1 SAR202 cluster bacterium
CCGCAAGGAGGTGCTGGTCGAGTACGGGTTCCGCCTCCCATCGGCGCTGGACAACCGGCCACTCAACTTCGGCGAGTTCGAGGAGCGGGTCAACCAGGCTATATATGTGTCCGCGACGCCCGGCCCCTATGAGTACGAGCACAGCCAGCAGATCGTCGAGCAGGTCATCCGCCCGACGGGGCTGACCGACCCAATAATCGAGGTTAAGCCCACCAGCGGGCAGATCGATGACCTGTTATACCAGATCGGGCAACGAATCGAAAAGGGAGAGCGCTGCCTGGTAACCACGCTGACCAAGCGCATGGCCGAGGAGCTGGCCGACTACCTCAAGGAGATGGGAGTGAAGACCCACTATCTCCATTCGGAGATCGACACGCTGGAGAGGAGCGAGATCCTGCGCGACCTGCGTTTGGGGGTGTACGACGTGGTGGTGGGCATCAACCTGTTGAGGGAGGGGTTGGACCTGCCCGAGGTGAGCCTGGTCGCTATACTGGATGCCGACAAGGAGGGGTACCTGAGGTCGTGGACGGCGCTTATCCAGACCATCGGCAGGGCGTCAAGACACGTGGACGGCCGGGTGATCATGTACGCGGACGTGGTCACCGACTCCATGCACCGGGCCATCAGCGAGACGGAGCGCCGCCGGGACATCCAGTATACCTACAACGAGGAGCACGGCATCACCCCGGAGGGGATACGCAAGACGGTCCACGACATCACAGAGAGAGTCAAGGCCATCGCGGAGACCAGAAGCCCCTACGTCGTCCAGGGAGACATGCCCAAAGACGACCTGCTCCGTCTGATCAAGGACCTGGAGTCCCAGATGAAGGTGGCCGCCCGTAACCTGGAGTTCGAAAAGGCGGCTTTGCTCAGGGACCAGATCGTAGACCTGCGAAAGGTCATTGCCGACTAATTTCCTGGGTGGTCGGCTCGTCGCCTGCGTGAGAATTGCCTGTCATATGAGCCCTTTTAAGTTGTTTTAAATCGCAAATTCGCATAAAAACGTGTAAATTGACACACACCGGTGGTGAATATAAAATGAGTAGACGTGTAATCAACGTGTACCCATAATACGGAGGAGAGGCTGATGGCCGAAACAGCGACCGTTACGCGCGATGAAATTCTGGGGGCGCTCAAGGAAGTGTACGACCCCGAGATCCCCGTCAACGTGGTCGATCTTGGACTGGTCTACGATGTCCAGGTAGAGGACAACGACGTCGCCATCAAAATGACCCTGACGTTTGCCGGGTGCGGCATGGGGCCGTACATCGCGCAACAGGCTGAGTGGCGTGTTGCGGAGGTCGACGGGGTGGAGGACGTCAACGTGGAGCTGGTATACGATCCGCCCTGGACTCCGGAGATGATCACCGAGGACGGGAAAAAGCTTCTCGGCCTGGATTAAATCTCCGCACGGTCCCACAGATTTAATCCCCCTGCCGTCGAATGCCCCGAACACCTGGGAAGGAGCCCCTTTGACCAACAAACCGCAATTGAGCCAGTCACAGACCGCCGAAGCACGGGCCAAGATCGAGGCCATGAAGCACCAGTTCGAGCAGAAGCGTGCCATCGCGGACAGCCTCGGTAAGATCAAAAACAAGATCGGCGTTTACAGTGGCAAAGGGGGTGTCGGGAAGACCACGGTTGCGGTGAACCTGGCCGTCACGCTGGCCCGACAGGGTGTCAGCGTCGGGATTCTGGACGTGGATATCGACTGCCCCAACGTGGTCCGGTCCATGAAGATCGTCGAGCCTCCTGTCGTCGGGGCGGACCAACGGATGATCCCTTCGGAGCGGTACGGCGTCAAGGTCATGTCCATGGGGTTCTTCCAACAGAAGGAGGACGAGGCGATAATCTGGCGGGGACCGATGATCCACAACGCCATTCAGCAGCTTCTTCAGGCCACGGACTGGGGAGACCTGGATTACCTTATTATCGACCTGCCGCCCGGGACCTCCGACGCCCCGCTAACGGTCATGCAGTCCCTGGACATCGACGGCTTTATAGTCGTGACCACATCGCAGGAGCTGGCGAAGATGGACGCCAAGCGTTCCATTAACATGATAAAAACCATGCATGTGAGCATACTGGGCGTCGTGGAGAACTTCTCAGGGGAGATATTTGGGTCCGGAGTCGGAGAGGAGTTGGCCCAGGAAATGGGTCTCAGGTTCCTGGGCCGGATCGAGCTGAGCCCTGAATACCGGGATACCTCCCAGCCAGCGGTCCTCGGCAGCGAGAAGGTGCTGGCTGAGTACCAGCAAATAGCCGGTGCGGCCAAGTCGGCACTCGCGGAGGATGCTGCCTAGTCACCCGTAACAAACCGCGGCCTCACAACCGGGCCTCGTGCGGGATGGGGCGGTTCGCGAGAATGAAAAGGCAGGCTTTTCACCTGCCTTTTTAATGTAGCGGACTCTCACCCGCCACGATCGGCACCCCTATTTGTATCGCCCGACGAGGTTACTTGATCGCCTGCAGGGCCTGGTCCACGATGTCCAAGCCGACCAACTCACTCCAGGCTGCAAGCAACTGCTTGCTGATCGGTCCGGGGACCTCCCCCATCGGACGCCTGTCCACACTCCTTACTGGGAGAAGCTGGAAGTAGGTATTGGTCAGGAAAGCCTCGTCGGCGGTGTAGGCATCGTAGGGCTGGAGGTCCTCTTCGACGACCGGTATGCCAAGCTGTTCGGCCAGCTCCAGAACGGACTTCCTCGAAATGCCTTGCAGGACACTCTTGTCCGAGGAGGTCCTCAATACCCCGTCGGTTACGACAAAGAAGTTGGCGCCCATGTTTTCGGTTATGTTGCCGTCCTGGTCCAGGAGGACCGGGAACGCGTCAGGATCAAGGTCGGCGGCCTCTAGCTGGGCCTGGACGAAGTTCCCCCTGCTGTAATGCTTCGCCTTCGGGTCGAAAAAGTTGCTGGAGTAACTTCGCGTCTTAGGGATAACCACGGTGGCCCCGGCCTCGTAGAACTGGGCGTAGGTCTCGAAAGCTACCATCGTCACGAGGACTATCACAGTTGGAGTAAGTGGCTCTAAAACGCCTCCCTGCGTCCCCGATACGGGTGTTCCTCGGGTCACAACCTGGCGAATCGAGAAGTCGCCCCCGGACGGACGCATGGGCTCGTTACGCCTCACTGCCTCCTCCGATATGGAGGTCATCTCGTGCATGGCCAGGAAGGGGTCGATGCGGTTGTACTGTAGGGAACGGTACAGTCGCTCCATGTGCTCTTTTAAGCGGAAGATCTTCCCGTTGAAGGTGCGTTCGACATCGAACACCGCGTCGCCCATGGTGAAGCCGCGGTCAGCGGGGTCGATCCTCAGCTCGCTCCTGGGGACCCACTCCCCGTTAAAGTACGCCAATAGCTCGGGCATGTCAGGCCCTTTCGTGGGAGGAATTCCGCCGGTCCAAATCCTCGGACCTGTCGATTCCGAGCAGCACCGGCCCGGCGGTGGGGAGATTATAGATAAGCCCCAATCGAGTGTCAAACGGACCGGAGGAGGTCGTCCATCGCCCGGCATCGGGCGTGAAGTTTGCCAAAGGCACTCGCAACGTGCTGGACAACTTGAAAGGAGGCGTTTAGATTATTAACAACCTCCGAGCCGCAAAGGTGTATATGACGAGCGACGATCCGCCCCGGGAGCATCAGCCTCGACGTTCCGCGGTGATGGCCTGGATCATTTACGATGTGGGCACCACCATGTTTTTTACCGGAGTGGTCGGCCTGTTTTTCCCCTTATGGGTGACTCAGGCTATGTCAGGCGACGATGCCACGGTCGGATTTACCCTGGCCGCAGCCATGGCCCTGAATCTGATTATCAGCCCTGTCGTCGGCGCCTTTTCGGACCAAGCGCGACGGAGGATGCCGTTCCTGGTCGCCAGCACCGTAGTCTGCGTCGCGATGATAATGGCACTGGGGGGCGACAGCCTTAACCTGGGGCTGGGGGTGTTCGCTCTGGCGGTCATTGCGGCCAATACGTCTGTGGTCATCTACAACTCGTTGTTGGCCGAGGTCAGTACCGAGCGGAACAGGGCTACCGTCGGAGGCCTTGGAGTGGGCATTGGCTACCTCGGCGCGATAACGGCGGTGGCCATCGGCCTGATTTTTGTGGAGTCCCAGGGCCACGTGTTCGGCTTCCGCGCCATCGGTGTCCTCTTCCTGCTGGCGTCAATGCCACTGTTCTTTCTGCTGAAGGAGCGCCCCAGACCCACTCAGGATGACACCCTGGTCCAGAGGACCGGCAGCGTGCTGAAACAACTAAAGTCGACCCTGGGGAATATTCAGCGTTTCCCGGGGTTACTCCGGTTCCTGGTCGCCCGGTTCTGGTACATGTGGTCGGTGAATACGGCCGCCACATTCGCCATCCTGTACGGCACCGAAACCGTGGGATTCACGGAACGCGAGGTCGAACTGGTGCTCCTGCTGGGCATCTTTGTCGCGATACCAAGTGGATTTTTCTGGGGAAGAGTCACAGATAAGTTCGGACCCCACAGGGCCCTGACCACAGTACTGGTGGGCTGGGTATTTGTTCTCCTATCGGCAGCCGCGATACCGTGGCTGGGGCTTCCCGGTCCCATTTGGTTACCCGTGGGGGTGTTCAGTGGAATCTTGATCGCCGGTATCTGGGTGGCCGACCGGCCGTACATGCTCAGACTGGCCCCGTCCGAGTACACGGGACAGTTCTTCGGCTTGCACAGCGTCACGGGCAAACTATCGGCCATGGCGGGGCCTTTTACCTGGGGGCTCCTCTCGGTGACCCTTGGCCTGGGGCAGATCGCCGCCGTACTGAGCCTGGCAGGGTCCGCGGCCATCGCGCTCATATTGTTACAGAGCGTCAGCGGCGGGCACCTGGGGGAATCCGAGACCATGCTAACGGTCCAAACCGAAAATCTAGACTGATGGAAGAGTGAGTTGGTTCACTACTACCCGTCCTGCGCCCTCGAAAGCCCGAGGAGTGCCACATGATAGAGGGACTGGAACTGCATTTCGGCGCGACCATCCCCGACGACAGTGCCGAGACGGCCGTTCAAGCGCAGGCGATGGAGAGCCTGGGCTACGAGTACGTCGGGATGGGCGAGCACTTTGTCCGTGGAAATCCTCCTGCGCCGAGTCACGCGGCGTTACCGCTGCTGGGAGTGGCTGCCGGTGCCACCGAAAAGATACGTCTTCTTTCGGCGGTCTTGCTGGCGCCTTTCTACCATCCCACTGTGCTCACTAAGATGGCGACCGGACTGGATATCGCGTCGGGCGGGCGTCTGACGCTGGGTCTGGGCATTGGCGGGGAGTTCCCAGTCGAATTCGAGGCCGCCGCACCGACGAGTGCCTTGAGGCACTCCGCAGACTCTGGGCCGAGCAGCACGTCACCTTCCAAGGCCGCCATTTTCAGCTGAACGATGTTACCCTCAACCCTTCGTCGAGCCAGCGGCCCCACCCGCCGGTATGGGTTGCGGGCCGTAAAGAGGCGGCCATGGCCAGGGCGGCCCGGTACGGGGAGGGGGGAAGGGGTGGTTCCCTTACTTTTACAGCCCGGACAGGTATCGGGACAGCGTCGAGAAAACGCCTAGAATCGCCGCCGACATTGGCCGGAACCTGGCAGGATTCCAGTGGGCGTTCTTCAACTACATCTCGATCTACCCGACGGTCGACGAAGCGGTGGCGGTTGCCGCACGGGTCCTTGGCGGCCAGCACCTCTACGGCGGTGATTTCAAAGACATTGTCCGGCGTTACTGCATCCTGGGCCCTGTGGACCGGTGTATCGCCCGCCTTCAGGATTACGTGGATGCCGGAGTACGTTACTTTATGTTCAACTTCTCGTGCCCTAAAGAAGAGAGGCCGAGACACCTGAAGTCCGTCGCCAACGAGGTTATCCCCGGGTTGCGAGAGAGCGTGGGCCTGTCGTAAACCAGGTCATTTGAGGCGATGGACTAGAGTAGAACTCCCTCAGTTAGCGTTGGCAGTGCAGTTACGAGGTCACTGGTGCAGCCCCAGGAAATAGTCGCCAATATTTGGGTCGTTAACAATACTTTTGGCATCGCCGACATGGACCACTTTCCCCCCGGAAAATATGTATCCACGGTCCGATTTAGCGAGTGATAACCTTGCATTCTGCTCCACAAGGAGTACCGAGATTCCCTCATTACGTAGTGCATCGATATTTTCTAGAATCTGCTGCTGATACTTCGGTGAAAGCGCGGCTGTTGGCTCGTCTAATAGTAGAAAAGTAGGATTCGAAATAAGTGCTCGGGATATTGCTAGCATCTGTCTCTCACCACCAGAGAGAGATGCAGCAAGGTCGTTCGTCCTCGGTTCCAAGTCAGGGAACATTCCACAAGCTCGATCAATGCCTGTGATGAGTTTCTTCGCTGGCAACCGTATTCCACCCATTTGCAGGTTCTCCCGAACTGACAAAGAGGGAAACACATTATCGACCTGTGGCACGTACGCGATTCCGCGATCGACCAGCCTGTCCGTGCGCCATCCAGATACATTTGCACTATTGTGCAAAACCGTGCCCTTGTGGTGCGTTGCTAAGCCAAAAAGCACCTTCAAGAATGTGGATTTACCGCATCCATTGGGCCCGATGATCGTGACGAATTCACCTTCATCAACATACAGGTCAATACCGTTCAGGATCTGAACAGAACCGTAACCTCCTTCAAGGTCTGTGACTTCTAGAATTGTGCTCATTCTTGTGTTTGTCCTGGGTTGCCGAGATAGGCTTCAATGACCTCTCGGCTCTTTCTGATTTCGTCGGGCGTGCCTTCCATTAAGATTTGACCTTGGTCCATGACGATGATCCTGTCCACATCACGACGAAGAATGAAGTCCATGTTGTGCTCAATAACTAACATGCCTATCCCTTTGTCCGATGTCAACGAACGCAGATTCCGGAAAATTCTTTCTGCAAGTGGTCCGGCCACCCCGGCGACTGGCTCGTCAAGCAACAGAAAGCGTGGAGAACTCATGAGGGCACGACCAATGTCGATCAGCTTGCTTTGCCCACCTGAAAGCTCGCTTGCGAGGTTATGTGCCACATGTGATACCTCAAGTAAGTCCAACACGGAGTAAGCATCGATCACCCGTTGTTTTTCCGCCTTCCGTGAACCTGGGCGTAGTAGCGCAAACAATGGGTTAGGAGTGAATTGCTTGCGGGGTGGCACGAGGAGATTTTCGACCACGGTCATTTCTCGCCATAGCCACGTGTGTTGGAAGGTTCTTGTTAGCCCCAAATTTTGTATTTGATCTGGTCGCATGCCAGTAGCATCTTTGCCGAGCACCTCGATTTTGCCAGAGCTCATTCTCAACAGTCCCGAAATACAATTAAAGGTAGTCGTCTTCCCGCACCCGTTGGGTCCGATTAAGCCAACAAATTCACCTTTTCCAATTTGGAACGAGACATGATCGACAGCCCTGAGGCCGCCAAAATTCTTTGTTAGATCTGATATCCGGAGTGCAGGCACTGGCATCATTGTTTGATGCTCTTTTCTTCATCTGAATTTGCGGCTTGCCCAATGGGACGCTTAGGTCTGCTAGGTACTTCAGGGAGTAACCCCTTCGACGACATGAGCAGCGCCCCGACAATCACAATTCCAGTCAAGGCCAACTTGAGATGGCTTAACGAAAGCAGAATATTTTCTTTCGGGAAAATCTCAGTAATGGATCGAGTCGACCAGATAACTCCACCAACATTTACCACCAACCATGAAAATGCGGTGTCCAGGTACGAGGTCACATTGTGGAAGGGCAGGCCTGCGCTGCCCCGAGAGACGACTAGGACGTTGAATACGAATTCAACGATAACGATAACGAACGCGCCGATAATCATGCCTCGGTTGTTGCCGCGCCCCCCGACGATGAAGGCGGCCCAGATAAGGAAGGTCGTGCGGACTGGGTTCATGAAATCTGGGAATACGCTCGTGTTTAGCCAAGCCCAACGCGCACCGGCGAGCGCCGCCACGGCGGCACCGAGAGCAAGGCTAGCTGCCTTGTGAGTCAGAATGTTGTGGCCGTGATGCTGGCTGACTGACTCATCTTCCCTGATTGAACGAAGAATTCGACCCCAGGGAGATGCAAGCAGAGTATTGAGTAGGAACCAGACCACAACGACAGACACCATCGCCAAGATAGCGAGAAGCACGACATATGGTGCTGAGACATGCAGGCCAAGCAAACTTCCCACCATTCCAGATGGTCCATTCTCCCACCAATCTTCCAACGGCCGAGAATATTGTGATATGCCTATCGCCGAAGTGACTGTACCGGCACGGAGTAATGGCTCAGCCTGAAGAGAAATCCGGAGCATTTCACCGAGTGAAATCGTCACGATGGCGAAGTACTCCATCCGCAGTCTGGCCGTCGGGTACGCGAGCAGCCAGCCTGCCGTGGCTGATATCAGGACAGCAGCGATTGTGGCCATCCACGGAGC
>JASLXL010000049.1 GCA_030740335.1 SAR202 cluster bacterium
AGAATCGTAGCCCTCTCATTTCGCCACAAGTGGTGGCTCGTCGGCGCTTACCTTTGCCTGGCGGGAACATCCACGGCCCAGCTGGTCCTGCCAAGGCTTTTCGGCGAGGCCATCGACAGGATCGACGAGCTCACCCAGGGCGTCAGCGTCTCCGACCAGACAATGCTCACCATTGCCGCCATGATCCTGGGCGCGGGTATCGTCCAGGGTGTGCTTGCCTTCGGGCAGATGTTCCTGGGTCAGGTGCTATCCGAAGCCGTCGTCTACGATCTTCGCAACGCCCTTTACGACCGCTTCCAGCGCCTCAGCTTCGGCTTCCACGACCGGCAGCACACCGGCAACCTCATGTCCCGGGCCATTACCGACGTCGAAGCTATGCGGATGTTCGTTGTCGGCGGCATCATAAGGGGCCCCTACTTCATCTTCCTCGTAGTCGGCGCGGCCTTCGTCATGGTGCGATTGGACTGGCAGCTTGGGCTGCTGGCTATAGGCTTTGTCCCCATCGGGGCCAGCGTTTCCACAAAGCTGCGAGTCCGGTTGGGGCGCCTGTGGAGGTCCTCCATGGAGGACATGGCCGAGCTGAGCACCGTGCTTCAGGAGAACCTCACTGGGGTGCACGTGATCAAAGCCTTCGCCTCCGAGGAGTACGAGGAGAGGCGGTTCGAGGCAAAGAATACGGACGTTGCGGACACCATGGTCAGGATACTCGGGACGCAGGCCATGATGATGCAGTCCTTGACCTTTGCCTTCTTCGTCGCCATGGGGCTGATCCTCTGGTACGGGGGCTACAGGACGATCAACGGCAACCTGAGTCCGGGAGAGCTGGCGCAGTTCCTGTTCTACATGCAGGTGCTGGCGATGCCGGTCAGGCAGTCGGGCATGATGATCAACAGCTTCATCAGGGCCATATCCGCGGGACAGCGACTCTTCGAGATAATAGACGCGCCTTCTCCCGTGCAGGAGTCCGGGAGCGCCGTCGAGATGCCTCGGGCTGTAGGCCATGTGCGGTTGGAGAGCGTCAGCTTCAGCTACGAGCAGGGCGTCGAGGTGCTGAAGAACATCGACCTCGAAGTGCTGCAGGGCCAAGTCGTCGCCCTCCTGGGCGCGCCGGGCAGCGGCAAGAGCACCGTCGTGCACCTCCTACCCCGGTTCTACGACGTGAACTCGGGCCGCGTGACCATCGACGGCATGGACGTTCGAGACGCCACGCTGGCCTCCCTTCGCCGCAACATCGGGATCGTGCAGCAGGACGTGTTCCTCTTCACCGGTTCCATCCGGGACAACATCGCCTACGGTCGGGAGGGGGCCTCGATGGAGGAGGTGGAGCAGGCGGCAAGGGTCGCCCAGCTCCACGACTACATCGAGAGCCTGGACAAGAGCTACGAGACCGTGATCGGAGAGCGAGGCTCCACGCTTTCCGGCGGCCAGCGCCAGCGCCTGTCCATCGCCCGCGCAGTGCTGCTGGACCCGCCGGTGCTGGTGCTGGACGACTCGACCTCCAGCGTCGACGCCAGCACGGAGGAGGAGATCCGCAAGGCGATGGAGTCCGTCATGCGCGGGCGCACCACCTTCGTAATCGCCCACCGGCTGAGCACCGTGCACAGAGCCGACCAGATCCTGGTGCTGAAGGACGGCGAGATCACTGAGCGCGGCACCCACTCGGATCTGCTGGAGACTGGAGGACTGTACCGAGAGATATACGACCTGCAGCTTAGACCTCAGGAAGAGGTGATGCTGGAGTTCGACCTGCGCGAGACAGCCAGGGAGGACGTCTGATGATGATGGGGGGCGGCGGTGGCGGCGGCATGTTCCACGGGCCCCCCGGGTCTGGGCGCGGTATTGGTGACCGCATCCTGGACGAGGATGCCTTTGGCAAGGCATACGACCACCACGTGGTGACCCGCTTTCTGCCCTACATCCTTCCACACAAGCTTCTCGTCACCGTTGCGACCCTTTCGATGCTCGCTTTCACCGGCTCTCTTGTCGCGGGCCCGTGGATCATCAAGCTGGGCATCGATGGGTTCATCGAGACCCGGGACCTCACTGGGCTGAGCCTAGTGGTCGGGCTGTTCTTGCTCAACGCCGCGGTGACCTTTGCGGCCGGGTACGCACAGGAAGTGACCATCGGAATGCTGGGACAGCGCGTGTTGTTCCGGCTAAGGGGCGACATGTTCCGCCACCTCCAGAAGATGTCCCTCCGCTTCTACGACAAGACGGAGGTGGGCCGGATCATGTCCCGCGTTCAGGGGGACGTGTACCAGCTGCAGGAGTTCGCAGCAGTGGCCGTGTCAACCCTGGGCGAGATCCTGAGCCTGGTTGGTATCGTGGCCGCCCTGCTGCTTCTAAGCCCCAAGCTGGGTCTTATCTCGATGACGGTGCTGCCAGTGCTTGTTGTGGCGATGATAGTCTGGCAGCCGTTCGCCATCAAGGCTTTCCTGCGCGTACGTCGCGCCATGTCTATCGTAAACGGGGCCCTTAACGAGAACATTACAGGTGTTCGCGTGGTCCAGGCCATGAATCGGCAGGACCGCAACCTGGAGCTGTTCGACGAGAAGAACCGGGAGAACTACAAGTCGGGGTTGGCGGCCAGCCGTCTAACGGCCGCCGTGATGCCGCCCGTGAGCTTCCTCAGCTCCCTGTCGATCGCCATGGCGATATTCTTCGGAGCCAGGATGGTCACCAGCGAGGCGCTGGAGGTGGGTACGATGGTGGCCTTCGTGATGTATATCCAGCGCTTCTTCATTCCCGTCCAGATGCTCACGATGCAGTACACTCAGCTGCAGCGCTCCATGGCCTCCGGAGTCAGGATATTCCAGATGCTGGACACCGAGCCCGACCTGATCGATCTCCAGGAGGCCAGAGACCTGCCCAGGCTCAAGGGGCAGGTGGACTTCCGAAATGTCAGCTACAGCTACGAGCCCGGCCAGGACGTTCTGAAGAACGTCAATCTGCACGTGGAGCCGGGCGAGACGGTGGCGATCGTTGGGCCCACCGGCGCCGGCAAGACCACCCTGGTCTCGCTGATGTCGCGGTTCTACGACGTCGAGCGCGGCCGCGGGGCCATTCTCGTGGACGGCCAGGACATTCGCGATGTGACGCGCCGGTCGCTGGCCGGCCAGATGAGCATGGTGCTTCAGGAGCCCTTCCTGTTCTCCACCACGGTGCGGGAAAACATCAAATACAAACACGAGGACGCAACGGACGACCAGATGATCGCGGCGGCGAAGGCTGTGGGTGCCCACGACTTCATCATGCGCCTGGAAGACGGGTACGACACGCCTTTGCAGGAACGCGGCGTGAATCTCAGCGTGGGCCAGCGCCAGCTCGTGAGCTTTGCGCGGGCCATCGTGGCCGACCCTCGCATACTCATACTGGACGAGGCCACGGCCAACATCGACAGCTACACCGAGATGCTCATCCAGCGGGCTCTCGACACGCTGCTCCAGGGCCGCACTGCCATCGTTATCGCCCATCGGCTGTCCACCATCAGGGGCGCCGACAAGATCGTGGTGCTGGACATGGGGGAGGTCGTCGAGGTCGGTACCCACGATCAGCTCATGGACCGCGACGGCCTCTACTCGCACCTCTACCAGATGAACTACGCCGCGATGGCTGATTAGCGTTAATTGTAGACTCAACGGAAGGTCTTGTCATCCCTGAACCGTCGAACCCCTGGTCTCTTCCTGAGTCGTAGCTGAGTTAGAGAAGTGTTCGAATGGTTCGAGTGCTTTCCGGGTGTACGACACACACACCGCAGTCGCCCCAGATCATCTCTCAGGGGTGGGCTGAGTTGACACCCAATCTGACACCCTAGCCGGCGGATTTCAGCGGACCTGAGCGGACAGCTATGGAACTATTTAGGGGGTTATAGGAACGGGGTAGATTGCAGTACACAGGGGCGGACGCTAAAGACCGGACTTAAAATCCGCTTCCCTTTATCGGGAGTGGGGGTTCGAATCCCTTCCTGGGCACCAGTAATTTTGTATCGGCCGTAGTCGTCATTGTTGCCAGAAGTGTTGCCAAACTCTCTAGCCGCCGGTGATGTTCGCTCGCTGAGAGACGTCTGTTGAGGAGGCACTTTTGGGTCGAGCGCCTTCGAAGCATAGCTTCGCTGGCCCGAACAGTCCCGACTCCACCTGCTCCTCGTTGATGAAGCGCGTTGGCATTCCCGTTGCGTAATGGGGACCCAGTGTGTTGAAGACCCGAACGGTGATGGTGTTGAGCTCGGGCCTCAGGCTGTCGGTCACGTCGAACTTGTATGGACTCCATAAGCGGATGCCGGCGGCCTTGCCGTTGACCACTACCTCGGCCGTCCCGCGGACCCGCCCGAGGTCAAGCGTCACAACGTCGCCAGCCAGTTCGGGCGGCACCTGCACCTGCTGACTGTATGCGACGCCGCCGGAGTAGTGAGGCAGGCCCTGCTGAGTCCAATCCCCCGACTTGAGACGTCCTACCCCGACCTTGAAGCTGATAGGTGTGTCCAGGCCCGCCCCGCCGTAACGGCCGGGAGGTAGCTCTACTCGAATGGCCGCGGACCGGTAGGGAGACTTGGGCTTGGGCAGTGGGATGGAGTCAGGGTCTCCACAGTCCACCTCGCCGCCTTCGACCCAAGTCCTAAGCGGGCCGGCGGCTCGTACGCGCATTGTATGGGCCCCAGGGGGCAATCGGAATCGGTACCAGCCAACTCGCTTCTTCAGCCCAGGATGAATATCGAAGATAGGTGAACGCACTGCTTCTCCGTACGGCTCGTGTTCCAGCCATTCGGCTTCAGCCAACGGGTGTGCTCTCCGCCAGGCGTACTGGGTTGGATTTTCGGCACGCCCTGCTGCATAGAACGGAGCTGAGTACTGCGGGAAGGCTTCCAACCAGTCGCCCAATTCACCGCTTTGGTTGACCAGCTGCGATTGCCAACCGGTCCCTGTTGACCACCGCCAAATTCCTTGGCTGGGATCTATGCCCGCTTGAGTGTCACGTGCCTCGATATCGACCACTACTCCCGCGGTACCTTCCCTGTTCCGAGCGTCTATGACTTCGGCCTCTACTATCACGGTATTCAGGCCAGGCTTCAGTGCGCCCGAAACGTCGTATGTCTCACATCGGACGGAATGCTTGTACGGGTCAAATTGGCCTTGGCGACCCACGAGCTTATCGTTCAGGTAAAACTGCGCTGGAACCGAGGTCCCGCCTATGAAGATCATAGACTCCGGCTCCATGTCTAAGTGGAAGTTGCCTCTGAGTCGGATCCGCTGACCGGTTTCGATTGCCTCAGGGTGCCAAATCCACGTGGGTGGACGCACGAGAGAACTATCGTAGGGGAGTGCGAGCCAGACTCGTAACCGGCCCTCTTGGACTGTTTCTATACGGATCAGGACCTCGTTAGATCCTTCTTTCCATTCGACGTCCCTTTCGGCGAAATATCCCTTAGTTCCATCTTGCTGATCGATGCAGACAGTCCCGTTGACCCACATTTTCTTAATGCCTGGGCCTCCAATACATGCAGGGGACTTGACCTCCTCACCCAGCGACACCCACGTTCGAAACCAGCCCACCTGCCCAGGGGACGCGTAGCCCAAGTCGAGGTATTCGTTTGGCACGTGGCCGCTCGGACCCAAGTACCCCTCGTGGATCGGGTCTTTTTCGATCCCCAGAAAGCGGCTAAAAGTTAGCGGCCTCCACTTTGTTTCGGGCGGGTCGCTACTGGGTTGCGTGGGTCCAACCCCTTCCCAGTAGGGGCCGAAGGTCGCCAATGAACGATCCCAGGTGTCATCGTCATATCTGCTTGATTCCCAGTCGAGTTTCAGGCCGTCTTCACCAGTGCTTTCCAAGCGGAACCTAGGGTCCCTCAACTCGATCGGCAGTGGGCCGTCGTGCGCGGGGTGGGCGAAGTCGCCCCACCGATTATCGGTAGTTGGAACAAGCTTCGCTTCCCACTCGTCCGCCAGGATGATGGAGTGGTTTGAAGCATCGCCTGACTCGGTTGCGCCGTTTGGCCTAGATCCCACCCCGGGCTTCAAGTGTACTAAGGCGGCCGGGTTCTCAAAGCAAATTTCCATCAGTGTCCACTCGTCCTCCGCACTTGCGGCAGTCTCTACCGTACACGGCAGCGGCTTCGCTTTTCCAGTTACGAAGTCCAGTAGTTCCGGCTGCCATACGCCCTGCACTCGAACGGTGGAGGGGGATCGACTTTCTGTCAGGTCGAATGTATATCGGGGATGGCCAAAATTGGGCCCGGACCGATCGGTTTCAGTGTGACGCTCGGGCTCGACGAACCTCGTGGCCTGTGGGGCTACAAGGAAGAGCAGGTCACCCTCTCCGGTCTCCAAACGCCGACGCAGGTAAGGCAGACCGCCGGTGTCTAGTCTGCGGTCCAGTCGTGTTGCCAGCACACTGGCGACGTCCTCATCATCCTTCACCAGTAACCCAGCTTCCCGAATCCGTTCTAACAGGTCGCCAGTGTCACCCAACACGCGTTCTGGGGCGCAGCCGACGAAAATCAGCAATCCTCCCTCTTCGGCGAAGCGCGCTAGCCGATCGGCGGCCTCCGCCCCCATCGTGGTTATAGCGGGTAGCACCAGGGCCCGGTACCTCTCTTGCGCCACCGTGAGTTCCCCTCGTCCCGTCTCGGCCTTTTGCAGCGAGTCCTCATCGATGACATCAAAGTCCCAGCCTCCGCGTTCCAGGACACCCTTGCGTGGCATGTGCCACACCATGAGGCCAGCCAGGTTGTAGTAGATGTCGTTGGACATCTGTGCTCGTTCGAAGCGCTGTTCCACCGGGGACGAGGATGATCCTAAATATCCTTCATAGATGTCTAGCCCCATCTCCGGGCCGTCTAGGGGGTTCTCGGCGTGAATGGTCGTTGCCGGGTACATTAGGGCCACATCGCATACGTGAGCGCCACGGGTTAGGGCGTAGCACAGGCGACTGATGGCATCGGCGAATATCTTGTAGTGTTGCCAGTAGGGCTGGCGCCAGCATGTCGAGGGAGAGGCCCATTCGAACCAGGAGAAGCGGGTACTGTAGTAGACAGCGTGAGGATTATAAAGTGTCGCGCCGGCCCGCAGCCACGGCAAGAGCCAATCGAACGTCTCTTCCAGGGTCCCGCCCCATCCCGAGGAGTGGAATGCCTCTATCCAAACTCGAGGATGGTTGTACAGGTGCGCCAACGAGCTATGAATCTTGCCATCACCGTGGTGGTCGCTCCCGGGAGCGGTGTACCATCGGTGTGTGCGCATGTAGTCTAGGTAGCGGTGTTGGGCGCCTATGGGATCGCCCATTCTGCCCGGGCCCGCTTGATCGAAGCTGTTCAGCAGACCATGACGCTCATGCCACTGGTGGAGAGGCTTGAAGAACGCCTCTTCCGCGAGATCGGTGAGGACACGATGATAGTCTGTCCGTACTTGGGCCGAGTCTGGCACGTCCTCGAATAACGCCGCGAGTCGTGGGACGATGTCATAACCTGCATTCGCTCGGAACACATCCGGGAAATCGCTTCTCCACCGGGGCATGATGGCCAGTTCGTCCTGGAAAGTTCCTGCGACGGCCTGTCCGAAATGGCTGCCCAGTCGGCGCTCGTATTCTCCGTGTATGGTGTCCAGTAGCGTCGCCGAGGCGTAAGGATTTAGGTAGTCGAATCCCCGTTGCTGGGCGAAGATGAGCATCGCTCTTGTTCTAGCTGGCGAGTTGGCGTACCAGTCCAGGCCTCCGTCTCTTAGATCCAGGCTGGTCGGGTCGCCGGTGGGATTACCCGTGAGGTCCACTGGAATTGCGAAGGCGGCCAGAGCGGTCGCTCCTGCTGGCGGTATCAGGCGGACAGGGCCGTCCGATTGGGTGACCACTCGGCCCAGATGTAGTCCAGAAAAGTCGGGATCTTGTTCCACTAGCCTGGCCTGAAAATTGGCACCGGAGAATCCGATCTGGTCGTAGAACCATAGGCGTACTCCTCGTCTTTCGGCCTCCTCACAAACGCGCTGGAGGATGGCCCACCAACTCTCCGAGAAGAAGCGCGGGTGGTCGGCGTCGGCTCCAAATAGGACGCCGGAAGGGGCGAGGTTGAGCACGACGAGGTTGTAGACACCTCCATCGGCAAAGCGGCCAAGTTGCCATAGAAGCCGTTCTTGATCTAGCCGATCTCCCGACCACCACCATATTGGGCAAGGCGAAAAGTCCCGTGGCGGGTCCTTGAATGTCTTGCGGAATTCAGTCAGATTCTGAATTTGAAGCCTTTGCAGTTGAGAATATCGGTTGGTCGGGCTAACCGCCGTTTTTTAGCGCCGGCCTCGATGATCACCCGTCCCATGACACCAATGATGACACCGACGCCAGCACGACATGATCTCCGAATCAAGGGGCGCCCAGATCCTAACCGGGCACCCACCAACGAGCATGAGCCTGCCTCTGGGGGCAGTATAGCCTAGGGGGCTACGGGAGAGGGCGGGTCTGGAGAGACCGAATCAGGATATCTTTGGATGTCGAAGAGTTCTTACTAGGCTTGTCCAGTTGAACCACCCATACTTCCAGTTGAAAATGGCGAACAAGACTATGGTGGAAATCAATTCCACAATGATATCCGGGAAAAATACGAAGCGTTCGATGCTTACGACGAATAGCGATGGCGTGGTCATAACCGCAACCTCGGTACTCACAATCAACGACACCCATAGGTTATTGATGGCGTGATATCCAACAGCCAATTCGATTCCGCCATCGAACAAGGTGAGCAAGGACATAAACACTCCGAATATCAACATCGAACTCACATAAGGGCCAAAACCATACTCGTATGGCTCGGGATTCAACAGGTGCGGAGCCATAAAGAGCAAACTCGAGGTCGTCACTAGAACAAATCTATTCCTGGTGAGTAGCGACACTCCTTGGATGAGATAGCCCCTGAACAAAATCTCTTCGAATGCCGACTGGTAAGGGGTTAAAACAATGACGAATAAGAAGAACGTCACATACTCCCAGACATTGGGTGCCCTAAATGTCATTTCCGTATGGAGGAACAATCTCAAGACTAGGAAGGCAGCAAAAATCAATAACCCTACCCATATCGCATAAAGTACCCTGTTGTAGTCGAATGTGACTCGTCCGGTGACTACCTGGGTCAGTGTCCTTTTGTGTATCAGCTTTACCGATATCCAAATCCCAATAATTCCGATAATGAATCCGTAGTTGGACAGCAGATATTCAGGTATGGAGGAATCTCCGGTTATGCTGATGCCGGCACAAGTGAATTGAGGTATCTGTGCAGTCTTTAAGTACTCACAGGCGACAAGCCAAGGGACCATCCCTATACCCTGCCAGATTACTAGTATGAGAATTGTGCCTGCCACCCATCTCCACCAGCGATTCAGGCCAACCCGTGCGTTAGCCAAGAACGCCGTCTCGGCGATCTCTACGTCAGTAGTGGCTTGACCTGCAACAGCCTCCGGCTTCTTCTGATCCTCTAGTCTCGAACCACATTGGGTGCAAAAAGACACAGAAATTGAAGGTAGTTCAAAATCACAATTGGTGCAGTGCTTCATATCAGGAATACCTGGCGAATGTTCCTCGTAGGCTTACGTGACCCTTGCCACAGTATATGCCTCAGGGTCAAGAGCAAGGGTACGGCTTAGCTGCAGCCAGGCAGATGCCGGCTATGTCGTCTTGGCCTTCAGCTAGCTCGACGCGCCCTAGGATTCCTAAGAACGCGCCTGGGACTCCCGTCCATGGGTCGGGCTTCGCAGGACTCGCGCATGGGACCCACTGTTCATCAACGCACATGGATGTCGCCTTCCCCCATGTGGCGGAAGTTCAGGCCCGAGTCCCGCAGCTCGAGTCCAGCCCGGCTCGGATAGACCTGCGGGTCAGCCATAGTTAGAACGCCCCCGCTACTCCCTTCCTTCGGCCATCCAACGATTATGTGAGGCACGATGGGGGCAAAAATGGGGGCAATCGTAGGTGAGTACAAAGGAATCTACGTTTGGGGATGGCGGATTGTTAGTCCGATGGACGGGATGCGTGGGCAAGTTGATCCTCAGTAAATGTGAAGATCGGAACAGTCGGATAGTTGTCCCGGGAGAAGGATCTTAGTGAAAATTGCCCCCATTTTTGCCCCCCAATTCCTCGGGAAGGGGCGGGAAGAGTCGTGACGCCGGGGGCGCTCATCAGCCCTGCGCCCCTACAATAAGGGGTAAGGAGGTGTAATGAGGTACAAGGCG
>JASLXL010000050.1 GCA_030740335.1 SAR202 cluster bacterium
CTCGGTCAAGCGCTTCATGGGGCGAAAGTTCGACGAGGACACGATCCAGCACGACGTCGGGCTTGTCCCCTTTGACGTCGTGAAGCATACCAACGGCGACGCCTACGTCTCCCTTGGCGAGAAAAGCATGGCTCCCCCCGAGGTTTCGGCGATGATCCTGCAGAAGCTCAAGCAGGACGCCGAGGCCAAGCTGAGCGAGAAGATCACCCAGGCCGTGATCACGGTCCCGGCCTACTTCAACGACAGCCAGCGCAACGCCACCAAGGACGCGGGCCGCATCGCGGGACTCGAGGTCCTGCGGATAATCAACGAGCCGACAGCGGCGTCTCTCGCCTACGGGCTGGACAATAAGGCGGAGGAGAAGATCGCGGTCTACGACCTGGGCGGCGGAACTTTCGACATAACCATCTTGCAGATCGGTGACGGCGTATTCGAGGTCATGGCAACCAACGGCGACACGCATCTGGGCGGCGACGACTTCGACCAGCGCATTATTGATTGGATAGCAGACGAGTTCAAGAAGGACCAGGGGATCGACCTGAAGGAGGACCGCATGGCTCTCCAGAGGCTCCGAGAGGCCGCCGAGCGGGCCAAGATAGAGTTGTCGACCCTCATGGAAACTGAGATCAACCTGCCCTTTATCACCGCGGACGCCTCTGGTCCCAAACACCTGGTGATGACGCTGTCTCGGGCAAAGCTCGAGCAGCTCGTGGGCGACCTGGTACGGTCGTCGATAACGCCCTGCAAGAAGGCTCTTGAGGACGCAGGTGTGGGCGCTGGGGACATCCAGCAGGTGATACTGGTTGGCGGCATGACTCGCATGCCCGCGGTGCGGGAGGCGGTCGTGGACCTGTTCGGCAAAGAGCCTCACCAGGGCGTCAACCCGGATGAAGTGGTCGCCATCGGAGCAGCTGTCCAGGCCGGGGTGCTCCAGGGCGAGGTGCAGGATCTCCTGCTGCTGGACGTAACGCCACTCACGCTGGGCATCGAAACCCTGGGAGGCGTGACCACGGCGCTGATACCCCGCAACACGACGATTCCAACCGCAAAGACGGAAACGTTCACGACGGCCGCTGACGGCCAGACGAGCGTCGAGGTCCACGTACTGCAAGGTGAGCGGACGATGGCCACTGAGAACAAGACGATCGGCAGGTTCATGCTGGACGGCATTTTGCCCGCCCAGAGAGGAACCCCGCAAGTAGAGGTGACGTTCGACATCAACGCCGACGGTATCCTCGACGTGTCCGCCAAGGACAAGGGCACCGGCAAGGAGCAACGGATCACCATTACGGCCAGCTCGGGCCTGTCGAAGGATGAGATCGAAGGCATGGTGAGAGACGCGGAGACCCATGCGGATGAGGATGAGCGTCGTCGCGATGAGGTCGAGACGCGAAATACGGCGGAGAATGCGGCCTACTCGGCTGAGAAGCTCGTCGCAGACAACGAGGACAAGGTCCCCGACGAGATGAAGGAAGAGATCGACGGTCATATAGAGGCCGTGCGGACTGCGCTGAAGGGGGAGGATATCGAGGCGATCAAAACTTCCCACGAGACACTGCAAACAGCCATCCAGAAGGTCGGCGAGATGGTCTACGCCCAGACCGACATCCCCGAGGGCGGCCCTCCCCCCGAGGGCGGTGAAGCCCCTGGGGAGAATGGCGAGGACGGCGAAGATTCAGAGGGCACGGTCGAAGGCGAGTACCGCGAGGTTTAGGCTGGACTGGAACAAGACGTAGCAAGGGCCGCACCGGTGATGCCGGTGCGGCCCTTTTTTATTGGGGGGCTACCGTGTCATTCTGAATGAAGTGGAGAATCTGGGATGGGATCGGCCCGTCACCTCGCACGACACACCCTTGGTCTCCGCCTCCCCAGATTCTTCGTCGCTCCCGCTCCTTAGAATGACATTTCGTGCCAGGTGCCAACCAGCCATAAGCTGTTCCAGACCAAGTAATCTCTTCAGATTTTCTGCACCGTGAAGTGACCTCCCGCACACCACTTGGTTTCTTCAAACAAGTGAATGGCCTTCTCCAAGACTCGCCGGTGTTCGAGTGTAGGGATTAGGAAATAGACCCTCGACTGCACCGTGCACCATCGTAGAACCATATGGTTTCGAATCCTAGGTTCCGTCTTAACCCGTGAGCCCGTTCGTGAATGGCTGTCTCGAATTTGGTTTTGCGATCGGCGTGTTGGTACACGATGAGGCTCTGCCCTCGATCGTAGAAAGGCTTGAGTTCATCGTAGCAAACGTACTTTGGACCCTCATCGGTATGCCGCCCCCTCGACGGGGTCTCCAGTCCGGTGTCGGGATCGAAAAAGACCAGATCGGCGGCCTCAAGCCGGTCATACAAATCACCGAACCACTCCATACGCCTCTGCAACCGGGCGTTCTTCGCCCTAAGGCCATTCGCAGGCATATCCCGAAAATCCAAATCCTCGCTGTAATAGAGCGTGTCGTTCGGAAGAACAAAAGAATCCTGAATATCGTTGATAGTTGGCTCATTAGTGGAAGCCAAGTCCCGCAAATGTTGATACAGGTGTAGGTCGCAGTCGGCCAACGATTGATCTTGGTTTACAGTCGCGATGAGGTATTCGAACACGTTATTACTGCGTTTCGCTCTGGGCAAGGTTTTAATCCAGGCAACACCCAAGCGAATCTTTGCTGCCGGTAGCAGGCACCGTAATAGCCCGTACTTACCGTAGTCTCCGATGTCGCCGACGAATCCGTCATTCATGTTCCTGTCCTTTTTGTGGTAGCTGTTGGGCTCCTGAAGACTCTTGCTCCACTGACCGAGATCAGTTCGCGCGAAGTATGCACCGACACCTCTCACACCATCCGCAGACCGTGTACCGGAAACACCTCACGTTGTAGTTCACGGATGCTATCCTCGGCGTATTGGCGAGCTGTCTGTTGGTGCGGCGCAAACTCGGACAGGTCGTCGTGGTCCCATAGTGTTGTGACTCCGTGGCGTTCGGTGTAGGCATCGGGGATGGCATCCGGAAGTTGCGTGTCGAGCATGACGGCGTAGGCGGCTGTCCAGGCTCGCGCTACCGCGTATACGTCGTAACCACCGCCACCGAGCGCGAGCCACTTGGAAGCTGTGTCGGCCAGGTCAGCGACGACCTCTGCGAAACCCTGTATGGTCAGGCCCAGGTGGGTTATGGGGTCGCGGTGGTGCGAATCGATGCCTAGCTGTGTAACGACCACGTCAGGCGCGAAGGCTTCGAGCAGGGGCGGCACGATCTCGCGGAACGCCCACAGGTAGACTTCGTCCCCTGTATACATGTACAGGGGCAGATTCACGGAGTAGCCGCTGCCCTTGCCGGCACCTGTCTCGTTCACGAAGCCGGTGCCCGGGAACAGGAATGAGCCAGACTCATGGAGCGATATGTTCAGCACCGCGTCGGTGTGGTAGAAGGCATACTGGACGCCATCGCCGTGGTGGCAGTCGATGTCCACGTAGGCGACCTTCATGCCACGAGCGAGTAGCTCCTGAATCGCCAGGACCGGGTCGTTGAATACGCAGAAGCCCGACGCGTAGCCTGGCATGGCGTGGTGCAGTCCCCCCAGGATGCTGAAGGCCCGATCGAAACCGCCTGACGCCAGTAGTTCCGCAGCGACTATCGAGCCTCCCGCCGATATGGCCACCGCGTCGTAAAGGCCCTCGGACACTGGATTATCGCCGGGGCCGAAGCCGAAGGCCGGGATGTCGCCGGGGCGGACGCGTTTCACATAATCGAGGTACTCGGGCCTGTGGAAGCGCAAGACTTCATCGGCGGTGACCGGTCTCGGCTCGACCAGAGACGCCTCTGGGAGATCGAAGACGCCGTAATCACGGAGTAGTTCGTAGACGTACCGAAGTCTGATCGGCCTCATGGGGTGGCCCTCGCTAAGGACGAATCTGGAGAGCTCGTCGGAGTATACGAAGGCAGCCTTGCGGGTCATTTGCTCTTTCTCGCAAGGGCAACTGATTTGGACACGGTGTCGTTACGTCCCTGATTGAGGCCACTTGCGATGGGACGTCTATCGTATCGAATTATGGTGTGGTGACTCAAATAGTCGATGGAGAGTGAGTTTGTGGGTGGTGCTCGTTGCTGGAGAAGAAAAAGAAGAAAGAAAATATATACCGGGAGCCTGAGGGACACCCACAGGCTCCCCGTATATGGGCTTTTCCCCCCCCACACCC
>JASLXL010000051.1 GCA_030740335.1 SAR202 cluster bacterium
TAGGTTGTCAGGGCTGCGCTTGGGGACACTTATGTTGCCTTTCCTGATTGGATGTGGTGGAACGGATGCTGATCTAACCAGTACCCCAGCCGTCGCTGCTTCACCGAAAGCCGCAGTTCAAGAAACCCCCTCACCCACACCCTCTCCAGCGACAGTTGACCCGTCGGCCTCGCCAGGTCCAATAGTCACACCTATCGCGGAATTCACCATGCAAGCATCTCCGTGGCCGACGGGATCCTGCCCTCACGATGTGGCGCCTGCACTTGATGGAGATGTCTGTTACACGGCGCAGGGCTCCGGAAAGTTTGGTTGACTTGACCCGGCTACCGGGAACACGAGATACACGCCACTGGGCACAGGTTAGCGACCCTATGGCCTCATCGTGGGTCAAGGACGACGTCCCGTGGATTACCGACGACGGATTGAACGCGATCGTGCGGGTTGACCCGGAAACGCTTGCGATCGATATCTTCCCACTGCCTGTAGCTCGGCCAACGCAAATCTCAACACGGCCACATTCGATCACAACGACAATCTGTGGTTCACCGGTCAGAACAGTGTCTACGGCAGGCTGGACCAACGCACCGGAGATATGGAGGTCTTCGACGCTCCCCAAGGTCGCTGGTCCTATGGGATTGCCACGCGCTCTGATTGTGATGTCTACTATGCATCTCTCGTGGGAAGCTATGTTGGACGCATAGACCCCAAAACGGAAGAAGCAACCGTATACTTGAGCCGCCGATCTCTGGCCAGGGCGCTCGACGCGTGTGGCCTGACTCCCAAGGTCAAATCTGGGTGAGTGAATGGAACGCGGACAGGTCGCTCTTTACGATCCGTCGAGCGACAAGTGGCGCGAATGGGAACTCCCAGGGACAGGCCCGCGAGCCTATGAGGTGTTTATAGATACAGATAACCTTGTCTGGCTGGGCGACTTCGTCAAGAATTCAGTCGTCAGTTTTGACCCGAAGGGTGAGGGGCTTGTGGTGTACGATTTGCCGATCAGTCCCAGCAACATACGGCAGATTCTTGGCCGACCCGGCGAAGTGTCTCTACCAGAGTCCGCGGCAGATCAGATCGAGGTCATCAGTTACTGAGTAGGACGTAAACCGAACTCAAGTCCTTCTGCAGGAGCGAGAACGGCAGTTGTCCAGCCCAGAGGACGTACCAAACGACGGCCCCGAGAAACTTGATGCCCGACGGCTGAGGCTGGGCATCTTGCGGATGCCAGCTGGGCTCCACACCTTCGACGCCTTCGGCGCTCCCGCATTCAGGCTCCTGTTTCTGGCCGTCTCCGGCGCGGGCGGTGGATACTGGATACAACAGGTCGTGGTTGGCTGGCTGATCTACGACGTTACCGAGTCGCCCTTCCTAACCAGTGTCGCGTTGGGATTGGAGGCGGTACCGCTCCTGATAATGGGACCGTTCGGAGGATTTCTGGTCGATGTCCTTGACCGAAGGAAATTGCTCACGGGCGTGTACGTGTATCAAGGCACCCTGGCCCTGGCCCTCGCGGTCGGCGTCATCCTCGGCTACGTCGGCTCCGGGCAAATATTCGCCTTCCTTCTCCTGGTAGGCATTTCCTGGGTCATCACCGAGCCTGCTCGAGCATCTCTTACCGCCAATATCATCCCTGAGGGTGGACTGATCAATGCATATGCACTTTCTACACTCGGTTGGGGTGTCACCCGACTCGCGGTACCGGTTATCGGTGGATTCCTGATCAACGTTCTCGGCGGTGGTCCGACGCTGTTGCTGGAAGCTCTCCTTTTCTACATGGGCGCCATTTTCGCTTTCTCCATACGAGTTCGAGACACTCCCACTTTGCGTCCCAAACTGTCCGCCGTAATCCCAGGTCTGCTGGAGAGCGCAAGATACGTCAAAGATCATAGGGTCGTACTTGCCCTGTTGGTCTTCGGGCTGACCACGCCCGTGTTGATCTTCCCATTCGTCACAGGACTTCTTCCTGTGTATGCCGCAGAGGTCTACCACGTGGGTCCGACAGGACTTGGCCTCCTGATGTCTATCTCCGGCATGGGCATGGTAGTCGGTACTCTGGTCGTAGCCTCACTGGGCAACATCAACTACAAAGGCAAGCTAATAGTCGGTTCGGTGGTCACGGTGGGTATCTCTATGGCAGCGCTCTCGTCGACGACATCATACGTGGTCGGGCTCGCGATCCTAGCCGCCTTGAACACCGTTCAGCCCGTTTTTTACACGGCGATTCAGGGAACCGTACAGTCAATCATCCCAGATGAGTTGCGCGGACGAATCTCTGGACTTTCGATGGTGACCTGGGGTGCGTTCCCCGTTGGCAGCGTATTGGCTGGCTTGTTGGCTGAAAACCTGGGCGCCCAAATGGCTACGCTCATCGGTGCCGGCATCTTGGGGGTGTGCCTGATCATCTTTCTACGAGTCTTCGATTTCATGTGGCGCTTGAAGTAGGTTGTATGGAGACCTGTTCAACGACGATCAGCTGACTGGCTGCTTTGTGGCACATCTGCCACAGAATATATCGGCGGAGCTGAGAATTTTCGATCTTCCAAGCATCGGGCTCGGCAGAGTACTGTTTCACGAAAACCCCCTGGCTGTGCCCGACCCGTGCCACTTGCCCCGAGAGAGCGCCTGGAACACCGATTGGAGATTTACACTGGCCGAGTGAAGTGCGTCCGCATAGTCCTGGTCTTGGTGCGTGTTTGTCACGTACGTTGGGAATCTTGTGCCATCCTCATACGCTCTGCTTGAGAATTTCGCCTACGTCAGCCCTGTGGTCGTAGTTTCGGGAAGGGACGTATGGCCACGGAAAGTAGCGCCAGTCTGAACTTCATTGAGGAACCCCCTTACCGGTGAGCGACCTGCAGGCTGTTAGCCTGAATGTTCGTTCTCTTCCTGAATCGCCATATCGCCTCTGGTCCGCAATTAGAGCGAAAAGTTCAGAGAACTCCGGGTTGTGGTTCGGTAACGATCCGATTGCAGGCTATACCCCTCTAAGTACTCGCCTGTGCAGCCACCGTGCCGAGGCTGGGCCCACCGTCTCGACCTCAGGTGGCAGCCGCTTTCGGTCTCGCCTTGTTACAGTTTCATGAAAACTCCCTCGGACCACCAGCCCCTGTACCATTTGGCTACCCGAATCGCCCAATCGGACAACCTCGAAATCGGCCTTCCCGCCCAACCACCTGAACGAGGCAATAACCGCCACCATTTAGTCGCCAGTTCTCCACCAAGCAGCATCGTGTTGACCCGTAATCAACGAGAACCCAAACACGAGCCAAACCAGTGTAGACTCTGTAATAAGTGCTATTGACACCGATCTCCTATTAGGATGTGCTCGATGCGAGCAGTATTACCGGTAGCGTTGTTACTTGCCGCCCTGGCCGCGATCGGATGCTCCAGCGACACGGACGGCGGTGACTCGTCCGCTGAGCAGCCTGAGGCGGCAGCTCCCACTGTCGTAGTTCAGGCTACGGCCATGACCGGACCTGTCGCCACATCGTACGCGTCAGCCGTCACCACCGCGACGACCGTGTCAGACACAACGGAAGCGGAGGTAGACCCAACCGTCACCACCGCTCCTGCACCGGCACC
>JASLXL010000052.1 GCA_030740335.1 SAR202 cluster bacterium
TGTGTAAATAGGTGCCGGTAGAGTCGTAGACGGTGACGCGGTGGAGGTGTTCGTCGGTGATGTGCAGCCTGTCGTGGCTGTCGAATGCCATGTCTGTGGGCAGGCCGAAATTCTCGTCGCCCGTGCCGAAGCCTTTGCCGAATTCACCCAGGTACTCCTCGTCAAGGTTGCAGATGCCGACACGAATCGCGTCCTTGCGGACGTGGTCGCACCGGTTGAGGACGAATATGCGCCCGTCTTTGGATACCTGAAGGGCATAGGGGTTGCAGAAACCGCGGCCGTTGGATCCGTTGTTCGTCATCCCTATGGTCTTGATGTACTCGAGGGCAACGGGGGTTGTGGCGGTCCGGAGGGACATCGCGGGTCTCCTGGTTATAGGTGGAACTTCAGGCGAGTTGGAACTCTCGAGTGGCGGCGATGAGGCTGAGCAGTTCGCCGACGCGCAGCTCGGGCTCGTCGCCGCGTTCATGGGACGTCAGGTCGACATCGCCCCGGTTGGAGACGTGTTCCGTCAGGGCCGAGCGTGTGCTGTCCGAGACCACGACTGGGCCTATGAGGTCAAGGCAGCGGTCCACGACCTCTGAGGGCGAAAGCCGCCCTCCGTTGTCTGTTGCCAGCCGGTCGATTATGGCGCGGATGCCCGGCTTATTGACGTCGCCCAACTCGGACGCGACGAAATTGACGCGCTCAACGAGTGCGCCGCTGTCGATCCACTCCTCGCCCTCGTGCCAGCCCTCGACGGTGGGGGGATTCAGGAGCCCCTGGCCCATGTAGAAGGCCTGCTGCACGACATCGCCAATATCCAGGTTCGGGGTTTGATAGCTGCCGGCCATCCGGACAGCGCCTGTGATCAGCTCGATTGGACCCTTGACCCGCGCGAATCTGGCTGTGTCGGATTTGAAGTAGTCGGAGTTGAGCAGGGTTCTTAGCACGGCCCGGATCTCATAATCCGATTCGAAGTACGCCCGAGTCATCTCGTCGATGACCTTGTTCCCCTCATCGTCCACCTCGTCGGCGGCGAAGAACTGGAACAGCCGGGTGCACACGAAGCGCGGAGTTGCTTCATGTTTGCAGATGATCCGCACGATGTCCTCGCCATTGAGGTTGCCCGTCTCGCCGAGGAAGGTCTTCTCGCCGTTGTCGTGGTCCTCCGGACGGTAGCCGAAGTGCCAGGCTATGCGGCCATAGGGCCAGATCGAGTCTTTGTTGGCACGCATGGCCATGTATTCGGCGTTGCCCATGGTCCAGCCGGTGAAGGCTCGGGCGGCGGACTTGACGTCGTCCTCGCTGTAGTTGCCGATGCCCATGGAGAACAGTTCCAGGAGCTCACGGCCGTAATTCTCGTTTACCGCGCCGTTGTGGTTGTCGTTGTTGTCGAGCCAGAAGATCATCGCCGGGTCTTTCGAAAGCTCGATCAGCAGATCATCGAACGCATCGAGGCCGTTTTTCCTGAACATCTCGATCTGGTTGAGGTGCGATCGCGCCTGGTTGAGTTTCGCATAGCCGGTGGCGAAGAGTCCGTGCCAGAAGAGGACAATCTTTTCCTCAAGAGGGTTGTGGGTTGTGATCATGCGGTACATCCAGTAGGCTGCGGCGCTGTCCGGTAGTCGCAGCTCGGACTGGTCGACGTGATAGCGGGCGATCAGGTCGTCGGGCAGGTTGCCCGGGTCGCCGGGATGCAGTAATTCTTCGACTGTGGCCTCGTAGCCTTTCTCCTGATACGCCTCTAGCTCGTCTCGTGTTGCGCCGAAGCCGGCTCGTCGCAGCAAGTGGGCCATCAACGTGACGTCCTGATTACTCATGGGGCTCCTTGGGAGTGGGCTGACGCCACCTCAGCCCCTGCCTTCTCTCTCCTGGGTAAGAAGACGGGGGTGAGGGTGGCACGTGGTCAGTTTTTAAACAGGTCGAAGGACTCGAACTTGCCGTTCACAATGGGTGCGGCCTCGAGGTCGAGCCAATCTTCGAGCAGCGACGTGTATGTGATGCGGAAGTCGTTGTTGGCGTGCAGGTCGCCCTCGAGCTGGTCCTCGTCCTTGAGCGAGGGGTACTCTCCGTACAGCCCTCCCTTGACCTTATTGCCGATTACGAAAGCCATGCCGCCAGATCCGTGGTCGGTGCCCGAACCGTTGTCCTTGATGCGCCGTCCGAACTCTGTGAAGACGAGCATGGCGGTGTCGTCGCCCTGGTCGTGCTCGTCCATGTCGTCGATGAAATCGCCGATGGCCGGTGCGACCTCGCTCCAGAGCTTCTCGTGGGTAGCGAGCTCGCCGGAGTGGGTATCGTAGCCGCCGTGGGAGGTGTAGAAAATGCGCGTTCCTAGATCGGCAAACATGACCTGGGCCGCGCTCTTGAGGTCGTTGGCAATAGGGTTGGAGGCGTACTCGATGGTCGAGGAGTACTTCTCGGGGCCTGTACGAAGGATGTCGGCCCCCTTCAAGGCGTCCTCACCGGTCTGGCCGAGGAAGTCCAGCACGGCGTCGCCACCGTGTTCTCCGCCATACATCTTGGAGAAGGTCTCCAGGGCGAATTTTCTGAGGAACTCGTCCTTGATGTCGGGGAACAGGCCGTAGGTCTCCAGGTTGCCGACGGAGGCGACGGGGACACCCCGCACGCCTAGAGCCCGCGGCAGGCCCCGACCAAAGTTGACACCGGTCAGGACGTTCTCGCTTTTCGGATCCATGTCACGAATCGCGCGACCGAGCCAGCCCTCGTTGCCGATGTCATCAGGCAACGCCGTGTGCCAGATGTCCATGGAGCGGAAGTGGGACCGGTTGGGGTTGGGGTAGCCGATGCCCTGGATGATGGCGAGCTTGCCCTCGTCCCACAGTCTTTTGAAGGCTTCCATGCCGGGGCGCAGCCCGATGTTGTCGTCGATCTGGATGACGTTGTCCTGGGGTATGCTGACGGTCGGGCGATTGTCGTAATAGTGGCCGTTCGCGTAGGGAATGACCGTGTTGAGGGCATCGTTGCCACCTGAGAGCTGAACTACCACGAGCTTGCGGTGCCCGTTGCTACCGTTACTCGAAGCCACTGTGACCTCCTTGGCGATCCCCATCGGGGGTTGGGGGTTGTATTGCAGAGAATAGGGAATTTGCAAGTAAATTTACAGGAGAGCGTGAGCGGCGTCAAGGTAAGCAGAGGAGTCATGGCTTAATGGCCCGTCAGCGGCTGTAACATCGGCGTGCCGAGGGAGAGCTTATAGGTAACACAGATGGCCGATTTGCCTTGACACTCCTGCCTTGGCGGGCATACCATAGTGGGTGCGCCGAGGTAGCTCAGTCGGTAGAGCACAGCACTGAAAATGCTGGTGTCGCCAGTTCGATTCTGGCCCTCGGCACCAGCGCGGCCTCACAGGCCAGGCAACGACCGGGAGTAGCTCAGCGGTAGAGCACTTCCTTGCCAAGGAAGATGTCGAGGGTTCGAATCCCTTCTCCCGGTCCAGCACCATGTGTCCATCGCGTGGTGGCGGTGATCAAGGGCTTCCGTGACGTGGCGCGTTCTAGTTCATTCGATCTTCCTCAACCGGCTGACACGCCTTCCTATCCACGTTGCAATAACCAGATATCTGCTCGCGAATCGTTGCTGCCCTCAGCTCCGTACGTAGGTTCACGTACGTGGTGGGGCTAGTTCGCCGATGCGGATCTGTGTTTTGGGGCGCAGACTGGTCGGGCCACGGATCGGCTGCCCCTACCCCATGTTGCTCGCCACTCCATGGTATTTTCACGTCAGGGCGGTGCGACACGATTGACCAATGATTACCGTGGCTCGTTGCCCGCTATACCATGCCAACCCCTTGATCACGCTACAATTGATGCGTTGTCGCTCGGCGTGATGACGATACGTATCAAGTGACGTCTATGTAGGTCTCGTACGTATGAGGTTGACGGCGGACCGGTCACAGGCCAGGGGGTGCAGACATATGCCGTATTCGAAACGATCGGGAAACCGGGGCCGCCATCCCCGGGGATGCATGTGCGCTGGATGCACCAACAGGCGGCAGGGCAAGCCGACGGGTCATGCGGAATTTTTGCAACGCAAGGAGATCGGGAGGCGGCACCCCGCGGACTGCGAATGCGATAACTGCAAGCTTGTTCGGTCGCTGCTGGACCAGGTGGACGATTCTTCGGAAGACGATTCCCCGGACGAGGAGTGACTGCCGTCTTGGAGGGCCAATATCACGGGAGCGAATGACCGGATAGCGCTGGGGGTCGTGGGGGCGTCCGGCCGTGACGGGCGATTTAAGCTGGCGCTGGACGCCATCGACTCCGTCAGCGTACGCGCGGTGTGCGACATCGACGCCGAAGGCCTGGTCGCTGCGGCGAAGACTCTTGGGGCCGAGGAGCCGTATCTCGATTACGATGAGATGCTGGCGCGGTCGGACCTGGATGAGCTGGCCGACGAGTTCCTGCCCGATCGTTGGTGCACCTACGGCGACCTGGCGAAGTCCGAGGGGCACGGCGGCGGCGATCTATTACAGATCATCGACTTCGTTGAGGTGATCAGGTGCGGCGAGGAGCCGGCAATAGGCGTTCACCAGTCGATGGACATGACGCTGCCAGGCCTTGGTTAGTCAGTAGTCCATCGCCGAGGGCTGGCGATGGCTTGACGTTTTTGATTCGTGGGAGTGGTAAACTTGCGCCGGCTCGACCCTTGTATGTCGACGTATGTCGGCGAGATACTGCCGCGGGGCGGCTGTTTGTGCCTGCCTGCAAACGCTATTACGTTGCTCGTCTGACGAGTACTGTCTTGCCTGTCAGAACCTTCAAACCTCTGAGTCCGTGTTAACATTTGCGTACGTTTTGGCGCCTTTGCCGCCCTGGAGTACTCAAGAATGCCGAAGATAGCTTTGGTTGGTGCTGGTAGCGTGGTGTTCGCACGCAGATTCTTGCAGGACGTGGTGGGCACCCCATCGCTGGCCGATTTTGACATCGCACTCATGGATGTTTCTGAAGATCGGCTGGATCTGATTGGTGCGTATGCCAGACGTCTGGTCTCCGATATGGGGACGTCCGCCACGGTGGACACGACGACAGACAGACTACGGGCTCTCGAAGGGGCGGACTACGTGATCACCACTATTCGTGTTGGGGACAACCTGGCCATCGACCAGGGTATCCCCCTCGAATACGGTCTGGACCAGTCGGTTGCGGATACGATCGGCCCGGGGGGCGTGTTCAAGGCCCTGCGGACCGTGCCGGCACTGCTGGAAATTTGCGAGGATATGGAGAGGGCGTGTCCCGACGCACTCCTGTTGCAGTACACCAACCCCATGGCCATGGCGTGCTGGGCCATCGCCGAGGCGACTGATATACAGGCCGTGGGGTTGTGCCACAGCGTCCAGCACACGACGGATCAGCTCGCGGAGTACATAAGCGCGCCACGGGAGAGTGTGTCGGCTTGGGTGGCGGGCATCAACCACATGGCGTGGTTTCTTCGATTCGAACGCGACGGTGAGGATGCTTACCCGGAGCTGTGGGACGCGCTCGAAAATGACGAGACGTTTGCACTGGATCCGGTGCGATTCGAGGTGATGCGCCACTTCGGGTTCTTCGTGTCTGAGTCTACGCGCCATATGTCCGAGTACGTTCCATATTTCCGGACTAAGGCCGAGCGGATGGAGCGATTCGGATTGAGCGCGATATCGACGGACCTGTCGCGGCTGGAGACACGCAACGATGCATACTTCACCGCGTTGCGGGATGATGTGATGGGGCCAACGCCACTGAGCGCCGAGCCCTCCGACGAGTACGCCTCGACCATCATGAACTCTATCGAGACCGGCGAGCCCGCGACCATCAACGGAAACGTCCCGAACTTCGGTCTGATTTCGAGCCTTGCCGAGGGGGCGTGTGTCGAGGTCCCCTGTCTCGTGGATGAGCTGGGGCTGCACCCGATGGCCGTCGGAGAGTTACCTCCGCACCTGGCGGCGTTGTGTCGCTCCAACATGGCGGTCCAAGAGCTGGCGGTCAGGGCCGTCCTAGAGGGCAGCCGCGATGCGGCGAGGCATGCTGTCATGCTGGATCCGCTGACCTCCGCAACGCTGTCACTGGACGAGATCGATTCCATGTTCGACGAGATGTGGGCTGCTCATGGTGACCAGCTCTCCATCTACTCATGAATCTCCCAGAGCGACCGAAGTACCCGGACCTGCCACGGCTGCGAATCGTCGACCCACAGTGGGTAACGTTCGAGGGCAAGCAGGCGCTGTATCTTCGAGACCCACTCGGACTGTCCGGGACGGCTGTCCTGGTGCCGCCAGAGCTGTCTCCGATACTGTCGTTGTTGGACGGCACCCG